>VRUD01000016.1 GCA_019456305.1 Cytophagales bacterium
ATGGTTATCCCCGGATGTACATATTAGATGGTTCTATTATTCCCTGCAACCTGGGCGTCAATCCCAGCTTAACGATCACAGCTCTGAGCGAATATGCCATGTCTTCAATCCCTGAAAAAGAGGGGAATCAGAATATATCACTTGATGAGCAACTTGAAAGTATAACTCAACAACTTGTCCCGTAAACTTGGGGTTTAGTAGGATTCATTATAATTTTGCTCAAATAGATTAAATGAATGAAAAAGAAGTGAGAACCTTTAAAGCAGATATACCAATGGCCATGCCCGCTTAAATGAGTGTTTACAAAACAAGTAATGTTTCCCTAAAAAATTTTAGAAAGTTTTTAGAAAAAATTGGGGCAAAGCACAAGCGTGACAGAGGCGGTCACGAAATCTGGTTCCACAAGGACTTACCTCGCTCAATTCCTCTTCAAAGTCATAATGAAAGATAAAGATGTAAAGCCATACAATCCCACCTGGTGGAAATGGGGCGACCCCAAAAAGTCCTTCCATTTAAACGACTTCCCAAAATTAAAGCAATTCCTTGAAGAAAAGTGGAACAAAACACTGGTTGATGATCTGGTTCTTCCTGATAGAACTTCACACATTACGAACTCCTCTTTTACTGAAACTGATCTCAAATCTATATTTCCTAACCTGAAACCCGATCAAATTTCTCTTGATAATGAAGACCGCCTGCGATATGCCTTTGGAAAAAGCTACCACGATATTATTCGCATACTCACTGCTGATGAAGTAAGAGCGCCTGATTTTGTTCTTTTCCCCGAATCGCAGGATGATGTTGTTCATATCCTTCAACAAGCCGGAAAGCATCAAATAAAAATTATAACATTCAGTGGCGGAAGCAATGTTACAGGGGCTGTTGATATCGACAATAAAGAGGGCCTGACATGTTCATTAAACATGCAACGAATGAATCGGCTGGTTGATATTGATACCACCTCTTTTACAGCCACTTTTGAAGCAGGCATTTATGGCCCCCAGCTTGAGAAAATCCTCAACGAACAAGGATTCACTTTAGGCCATTTCCCCCAATCCTTTGAATTTTCAACGCTTGGCGGCTGGCTGGCAACCAGGTCTGCGGGACAGGAATCCGGCCTCTACGGCAAGATTGAAGATATGGTGCTCGGCATAACAGCCGTCACACCACAGGGCACATTTGAACATGCCGACTATCCAAAACATGCCTGCGGTATAGATATTTACCCGCTGTTTATAGGTTCAGAAGGAACGCTTGGGGTGATCGTTCAGGCCAAAATGCGTATTCACCACAAACCACAAAAATATAGGTGGGTAGTTGCCCTTTTTAAAGACTTTGAATCAGGGGCAACGGCTTTGCGAACCATGATTCAATCAGGTATCCACCCGGCTTTAGCAAGATTATCTGATCCGGAAGAAACAAAAATGCTTTCCTTATTCAGTCAAACAAAAAAAAACTTTCCTAAACCCTGGAGGTTTAGGAAAGTTCTAAATCGATGGATGAAATCTTATTTGTTATCAAAGGGATTCCAAAAACCCTGTATTTTGATGATGCGGTTTGCCGTTAAAAATGAGAGTGATTTCGCTGCAACCAAAATAGCTGCTCAAATTGCAAAAGCGCATCAGGCAAAGCTGCTGCCCGCCTCGGTTTCAGGCAGTTGGGAGAAAACCCGTTTTGACCTGCCCTATTTACGCGATACACTTATTGAACATCGTATTTTAATAGATACGTTTGAGACCGTAACATATTGGAAGGATCTGTTATCCCTTTACCATCATGTTAAAAATACGCTTGATAAGGAAAGTGATTATTTTGAAAAAGGGGGGCTTCTGCTTTGCCATATCTCACATATTTATGATACAGGGGCTTCGTTATATTTTACAATGATGGCTCCGCAGGAAAAAGACAATGAACTCAACCAATGGTCAGGGCTAAAAGAGATTGTTTCAAATGCGATTACAGGCCATGGAGGTGCGATCAGCCACCATCACGGGATCGGCAGGGATCATCGTGTTTGGTACCTGGAGAAATTGAGCACAGAAGAACGAAAGCTTTTACAGGCAATAAAGCAGCATCTTGACCCGAATTGCATTTTAAATCCGGGGAAATTGTTTGATAAGGAAAATAGAAAATAATTTGGCAGATTATTCGTACCCCCCTCTCCTACCCTTAAAACCATCAGTGTGGGAGCACGATGAGCAGCCAACAATTTAATAATTTAACCATTTAACCACTATACCATTTTCAACCATGAAACCACCATCAAAATTCCCAAAACTAATCATGTTAATTATGCAAATCAAGATTCACCCCGTTAGATATTTATTATCAAACTGGTTAATGAAAATTAAATATCATATGGTCATTTATTTAGTGACAATTTTAATATTAGCTTTATCTAATGGGGTTAAGACAACTGCCCAATCCCTCAACTACCGCCTCACCGCCTTCTCCCCCAAAGAATACTCCGCACATTTCCAGATCTTCTGCCTCACCGCTGACACCGCAGGGAGGATATTTGCAGGAACCGCTTTAGAAATCCTCTCTTATGACGGCAATGCTTTCCAAAAGCACTTTGTGAAAGCGGGGATGTATATTATGTCTATGGACATAGACCCGGCAGGCAGGATATGGCTTGGCGGACAGGGAGATTTTGGGTACATGGGAATAAGTAGGCAGTTGGCAGTCCCGATAAATCGAGATATCCGCTACGCTCCGATAGGCAGTAGGCAAAAGAGCAGTCCCGACAAATCGGGATCTCCTCTGCGCTCCGATCAGCAACTGGCAGAGAGTGAAAGTGTTAAGTTGCAGTTCTATTCATTATTGCACCTGCTGCCTGATTCGCTCAGGGACTTTAACGTCATCTGGAATACCCATGTCTATAACGGCAAAGTGTATTTCAACGGCTACAAATATTTATTCGTTTATGACCCACAGACAGGTGTGCTCCGTACAATTTTTCCACAGAAAAGATTTTATCGTTCTCATAACCTCAAAGACCGGCTCATCATTAAGGACTCAAGGCATGGGCTTTATGAGGTGGGCGCGGACGACAGCCTGCGCCTTATTGACGGCAGCGGCTTTTTTAAGGATAAAGGCGTGATGGCTGTTATAAATACTTCCGAAATCTCAAAGATTTCGGAAGTTTATGATCAATACATCATCGTCACCAGGCGCTCAGGCATCTATCGGCTGACAGGCGGTGAGGTAACGCTCTTCACCACCCCCCGCTGGCAGGAGGCACTAAGCAAGGCGCAAGCATACTGTGCCATACCACTGAACCAGCTCAATTCGGTATCAGCAGAGAGCAGCGAAGGACCTGTCCTGTGGAATTCGAAAAGCAAAGATTCCACCGTGCTGCTTGCGGTTGGAACTTTGTTATCCGGAATATGGCTCTTTTCCCCGGATGGCGGGCTCATAAAGGTGATTGACCGGCAAAGCGGCATGCCGGATAACTACGTCTGGTACCTGCATGAGGACCGGTACGGCAGCCTGTGGGCAGGTACCAACAACGGGCTTACCCTCATCCATACCCACAGCCCGCAGGAACTGGAGCCGGAAGGGGAAAAATATGCAGGCAGTATACAGGATGTGGTGGTAAGGACCGGCAAAGGAGCACAGGAGGAAGTGCTGCTCGCAACCATGCAGGGTGTTTACCGTTACCTTCCCGACACGGCATTGGACGAAAACGGATTGCTGAAGATGGGATACGGTTTCGTGCGCATCAGCGGCACCGAAGAGCAGTGCATGGACCTTCATATGACAACCCAGGGCTCCGGCAGCCATGGTGGGAGGAAAGCAAACCGGGTGTTGGTTGCAGCAGCAAATAAAGGGCTGCTGGAGCTGCGAAGGAAAGAAACGCCTGAAGGCATAACATGGAAAGTGGCAGAGCTGAGCAGCTACCATTGCTATACCATCACCGGCATGGAGCAGGTGACCGGCAAGAAGTTGGTAGCTTTTGGCGGCAGGGATGGGGTGGTAGTGTATGACCTTACCGCAAATGCGGTACTCCTGCATACCAAAGACCTGCCCGAAGAGGTGTTCTCCCTTGCCTGCGAGCCACGAGCTATCAATGATTCCCTCACGCTGTGGGCAGCGCTGCCCACAAGGGGCCTGCTGCAGCTCCGTATGGACACGATCTTCACCAGCTGCAGCCTCACCTTATATGACACAAGCCACGGGCTACCGGAGGGAGAAATATTGTGCTTTCAATACGGGGGTGAGGTTAAGTTTGGGACGGATAGGGGGCTGTATCAGGTCAAAAGGCAAAAGGCAAAAAGCAAAAGTGGGGAGGTGAGGTTCTCCCCCGACTCCACCTTCGGCTCTATGTTTGCAGACGGGTCAAGGGAGGTCTTCCGGCTGGTGGAAGGATATGACGGGGAGGCGTGGTTGTATTCAGATAAGCTCTACCATCTCATCCCCACCTCAAACGGCTACCGCACAGACAGCCTCCCCTTCCTGCTGCTGGAAATAGGTGATATACGCGCTATTTATCCAGAGCAAAACTCTCCTCCTCTTAAAGGAGGGGTTGGGGGGGGGCGGTGTAGTCTGGATAGGTGGAGACCATGGTCTGGTGCGCCATGACCCTGCTTATCAGAAAGACTACCGACAAAAGTATTATACGCTCATCACGGAGGCGGCAATCACCGTGCCTGCACTTAAAGAAGGAGAAAAGGCAAGAGACAGCGTGCTTTTTGCGGGCTTTTATCCTCCGGGGAGCATGGGCCAGCCGGAAGCGTGGGTGCCGATGCTAACGTATGAGATGAACAGCATAAGCTTCAGCTTTGCAGCGCCCTTTTACGAGCGCAGCAATGCGCTGCAGTACAGCTACCTGCTGATGGGCTTTGACAAAAACTGGAGCGCGTGGAGCAAAAAAACAAACAAAGAGTACACCAACCTGCCGCCCGGCAAATACACCTACTACGTCAAAGCAAAGAACATCTATCACCACGAAAGCGAGGTGGGGGAGTACCGCTTTCGTATCCTGCCGCCCTGGTGGTTAACGTGGTGGTTTTATGCGCTGCAGGGAGGGGTGCTTATCGGCTTATTCTGCATCATACTAATACTGCGCGGCACAGGAGAAAAACGCCAGAAGCTCATAAAAGTGCTTGCTTACATGTTCATCTTCCTGGTGCTGGAATACGCGCAAAACTACACCGAGGAAGCGCTTGCCTCATATATCACCGGCATCGTGCTCCTGAAGATCGTGCTCAACGTGGTCATCGGGGCGCTGCTTATCCCGTTTGAGGGCTTCGTCCTGCGCATCGCCCGTGCCACCGCAAAGCTAAAAACAAAAACACAACGAGGCTTTGGCGTAAAAATGCTCACAAAGCGTGTGGAGAATACGATTGTGAAGAAGGCGAGGAAGGAAAATACTTATGAGATTGCGAAGAACATGCTGGGTCAGAATATAGATATGAAGGTAATAGCACAGGTAACCAGGTTGAGCCTGGCGAAAGTGAATGGATTGATGTAGAATTTAGAGCAGAATTGTGTTTTCTCAGGTATAGCCGGCTGTTGCCTATGGCGGTATTATCTTCTATCAGCGCCATGCCCCAGCCATTTGCGCTAACTGGATTAAAAAATAAGATTACAGTCAGTAATAATAATCAACCAACTCCCTCTTCATCTTTTATGAAAACTCTTCATATAATTACCCTTTTCAGTCTGTATCACCAGAAAATACATACTCTTTTTCAGTTTACTAATATCAACAGTTTGTACGTTTTTGGGATGCAGCATGGAGGGGATCTCAATTAACTTTCTGCCTACAATATCCACTACAATGATCATCGTATGGGCATCAATCTCAAGTAACTCAGGATAGTTCAGCTTGATTTCTAATTGATTGGTTGCAGGATTGGGATAAAGATCAAAGGAATTACCGGGTAATTTTCTTTTGCTTACAATTCCAACCACGCTGCTGTCATAGAGCATCAGATCAGCAACCAAATCACCATTCACATCAATGATGGAAAGTTGTACCGAATCATTTCCATAAACATCTATCCTGCCGTAGGCATCGTTAAAATTAAAGTTACCAAGGCCTTGTCCACCGGCATTCCAGACATTGAAATTCTGGTTGACTTCTGGTACAAGCGAGTCGGCATTAGCCATAAAATATGCTACGTATGAATTTGGTTTAGCGAGATTACCTGCCATAATTTCAGGAAACCCGGCATTGGTGCCGTCATCAATTGCCGAGGTATGCGAATCACTGGAGAGCCAGATCACATTGCGAATATTATTCTGCTTACAGTAATTGAGCAAAGTGTCCTGATCGGCAGGAAATCCTGACCAGGTGTCTACAATGCCCCCCAGGGCTGATCTTACGGTACCCATGCCGAATAAATCAACAGCTTGTATGGATGAATCGCCAGACATGGCATTTATTACGTCACGGTAACCTTTATTAAAAGCAACACCGGTGATCACAAATTTCCATTTTGCTGTTGAATTTTTTAAGCCGTTCATCAGCCATTGTAATTGCTGCTGTCCGAGTATGGAATGCCCCGGAGGTGTGATAAAGAAATAGGCGGTGTCCTGCCATACCAATGCATCAAGATTAGGAGACCTTGCCGAACGGTTATCACACATAAAGACCTCAACATTGCCATAACGAAAGCTGTGATAGATTCCTTCAGCAGTATCGGGAAGTGTATAATGCGGAAAAAAACGGTAATAAGCATCAATGCTGTTCCTCCTGGTTGAAGCAGGGAAACTCAGTTCCCTGAAAGGCATTATTGAATCATAATAAGATGAAGAGGTACGTGAAGTGTTATCGTTCACATAATCGTGGTCATCGTAAATATAATCAATCGCCACCTGGCTCATCAGGTTTTTTACCTGTGCTCCGCTGTAACGGGCACGATAGGTCTCAATAATTTTTTGAGGATCTGCGGCAAAAAAACTGCTGTCAAAAGGCATATTATCGGTACTATCGGGATAGCCCCAATCTCCGCATTGAAGAAAAAAGCGGGGCTTATCCAATAGTATCTGATCAAAAATAGGGTCATTGGTAGGTGGAACGGTGTTAAACCCCTGGCAGGAGCCGAATGCAAAGTGGAAGTTACTGACCGTACCGGGCAGCGGAAAGGTCATAAACGATCCATTGCTTGAATCCGAACCTGCGATCACTGCTTTGTAAAAGTATTTGGTGTTTGTTTGTAATGCTGTCAGGTCAATAATGCCTGAAGAATCATCTGCAGCATTGGTTGCACCGCTGAAAGTAGCCGGACCGGAAAACAGCGAGTCGGTAGACAGAACAATATCTATGGCGGTGGCTGTTGAAGTACGAACGTATACACGTGCAGCGTTTTCTGTAACGGCACCTATGATCGGGCCATGGGTTATCGTTTGAGCATTTGCAATGCTCACCATGGCAGCTAATAACGATAATAATAATGGATGTTTTAACATAATTGATATGGGTTAAGGGTTAAAGGTTAAAGGTTAAAGGTTAAAAGGTTAAATGTTAAATGTTTTGAAAATTAAATAACTCTGGTTATTTCTTCATCACGCATATCATGCCCAACAACAATTGTCGTTTTCCCGTTTTTATTTTTAATTGTTATATCCCAGGATTGCATTGTTTTAGCGCCGATAATAAATTCCGTGCTAAGATCAGGTGAGACATAAGCGCTCGTTTCTATCATTTTATTGCCAATCTTTATTACCAGATTAATAATAGCAGTAATTTCTATTTTACCTTTTTTATCAGCAGTACCAAATTCGCGCTTGGTTTTATAAATAGATAATTTTGTACCTTTTGGCAATATATCTTTTTGGAGAATAGTATAAAAAGAACCAGAATCAAAAAGAGCATTTGCTTCTCCTTTTTTCTCCTCAGGAGTCATAAATTTAATATTTAAAATAGGATTACTCATTATTGAAAATAAAAAATTTGCAGCACGAAATTTATTTCGTGGAATAATATAAAAATCAGCAATATAAATATCGCGCTACAGGCTAGACGAAATTAATGATAATTATTACAAATTTTATTACTTTTCATTGAAGCAACACGCAAATATAACTAATTTTACATTTATAACAAAATAGTAATGAAAAAAGTCACCTTTATCCTGCATGGCAGATTAAGAAAAAAAGAGCTGTTAAAAAATAAGATCAATCAACGATTATCAGGGCAATTTGAACTACAATATTTCCAAACCGGTGCATCAGGGGATGGAATTCATTTGGCTAAATTAGCCGTTGAAGGGCAAACGGACTACCTGATCTCTGTGGGTGGGGATGGGATGCTTAATGAAGTTGTAAACGGTTATATGAATTGTACCGCAACATTTATGTTGCAATCACAAGGCGTTACAAATCCTGCGCTTGGTTTATTGCCATACGGCACCGGCAATGATTTTTCCAAAACGATAGGTATGCGAAAAGATATCGAACAGCTTGCCCGTCTCATTGAAAATGATCAAATCCAACCGGTAGATATCGGTGAAGTTCAATATAGATCTCATGAAGGCGAAACCAAAACAAGATATTTTATCAATATAACTGACCTGGGAATTGGAGGGCAGGTGGTGAAAATGGTAAATCAAAGCAGCAAATTTTTAGGACCCAATCTAACTTATAAAAAAGCGATCATTTGTTCGTTTTTTACCTATAAACACAAAAAAGTTAGTTTAACGAGCGATTCTTTTCAATGGGAAGGCCCTATACTGAGTTTGTGCATGGCAAACGGACGCTATTTTGGCAGCGGTATCTGCATTGCCCCCCAGGCAGATGTTTCTGACGGTAAGATCCAGCTTGTTATCATGGGAAATCTTAGTCTTATAGATTATCTCAAAAACATGCCAAAGATCAAAAAGGGTGAAATATTGGAACATCCGGAGGTGCATTATGAACAGGTGCATACCTGCCGTATTGTACCGCTTGAAGGAGAATGTCCTGTTGATATGGATGGAGAATTTATCGGTTATGCGCCTATTGAGCTTCGGATACATAAACATGCTTTGAAATTTCTCAGGGAATAAAAATTGCATGGCTCAAGATTCAGAGTTTAAAGGTTGAAAGTGTTTTAAAATATTAAAAACAATGAAATTCCGATATCACCCGTAAGTGTAACATTTAATTAATAACTATGATCAGAGCAATTTTCATTTTTTTTTACCATTTTGTCATTATTATGACATCATAGATCAGAAGTATAGTGTATTTTGCATAAAAAAATTAAAATTATGGAACAACAAAAAAATTTGTCTGGGCAGGCAGGAGCTTCTGCGCAGACAGAACCAAACTCGCTTAAATGGGCCTTAAAAATAGCTGCTTCAGCCAGTTTGGCCGGAATGATCTGTTGTGTTGCCCCTGCAGTGCTTTTTATGTTTGGCCTGATGGGTGGCATATATGCAATTTCTTTTGCTAACTTTTTCTATGCTGATGATGGCGGAGCTGGCTTGGGAGCATGGATATTGAGGGGGATAGCAGTTGTTATTGGTATTGCCGGTGTATATTTTTACAGACGTAAGCAAAACCAATGCTCCGTTGATCCTAAGAGGAAACGTAAAAACCTGGTATTGGTAAGTGTACTCATACTAATATTAGGAGTTGCATTTTTCTTATCTTTGGAAAAATTGACGTCCTGGTATTTTGGCGAAAAAATTGTACCTCAGCAACAAAAGGAATATCAATTAAAATCGGATTAAATGCCTTTGCAAAAGATCATTGTAATTATACCGGCATTTAACGAAGCCAAAGCTATTCAAAAAGTTATTAAAGATATTCCCGAAAACCTGGTTTCAGAAGTAATAGTAGTCAATAATAACTCCACAGATAAAACGGCTCTTAATGCCCGCAATGCAGGCGCAATTGTGCTCAATGAGCTTAGAAAAGGATATGGCTATGCTTGTTTAAAAGGGATAGAATATGTCAGGCAAAAACCTGCTGGAAATCATCCGGATATCCTCGTATTTTTAGATGCTGATTATTCGGATTATCCCCGGGAAATGACCCGGCTTGTGTTACCCATTTTGGAAGAAGATTATGACATGGTAATAGGATCCAGGATGACAGGAAAAAGAGAAAAGGGATCAATGCTGCCGCAAGCAATTTTCGGAAACTGGCTGGCAACAAAACTGCTACGCTGGTTATATGGCGTAAGTTTTACAGACCTTGGACCTTTCAGGGCTGTAAAATTTGACAAATTACTTGACCTGGATATGCAGGATAAAACATTTGGCTGGACTGTAGAGATGCAGGTGAAAGCAGCTAAAAAAAAACTAAAATGTTGTGAAATACCCGTGAGCTACAGAAAAAGAATTGGTGTCTCTAAAATTACAGGTACTGTGATGGGTAGCATAAAGGCAGGATTAAAGATTTTGTGGACTATCTTCAGATATTTATAAAATTTAGTTTTAATTTTAGTTCATTTTAGGCATTTCTCATTTTTATTGTGGGTTAAATCATAAATCGTAAATGATAAAGAGGGTCATTCTAATTATATTAGACAGCTTGGGTATCGGTGCACTACCCGATGCTGATAAATATGGGGATGTTGGAAGCAATACCCTTGGCAATATTGCCACAAGCATAAACAATTTTTCCTTACCAAATCTTATAAAACTGGGTCTTGGGAATATCAATGAAAACATCAATGTGGGATTGGCAACCCGGCCTACTGCCTGCTTTGGCAGCGCCATGGAGCGATCACCCGGTAAGGATACTACGACCGGGCACTGGGAAATTGCAGGAATTGTCCTGCAAGATCCTTTCCCGGCCTTTACAAATGGATTTCCTCCAGAGGTCATTGAATTGTTTGAAGATAAGATAGGTACCAAAACGCTGGCAAACATACCTGCTTCCGGAACCGTGATCATTGAAGATTTTGGGGAACAACATATCAAAACCGGCTATCCCATAGTATATACTTCGGCAGACAGTGTTTTTCAGATTGCTGCCCATGAAGAAATTATCTCTGTTAAAAGATTGTATGAAATATGTCAAACTGCGCGGGTAATATTAAAAGATGAATATGCTGTCGGAAGAGTCATTGCAAGGCCATTTATTGGCAAAAAGGGTTCGTTTCAAAGAACTACCAATAGAAAAGATTTTTCACTGAAGCCGTTTGGAAAAACCGTTTTGAACCATATTGCCGAATCAGGCAAACAGGTAATGGCTGTGGGCAAGATAGAAGACATTTTTGCAGGGTATGGAGTGACGGACGCTGTCCATACTGAGAATAACATGGATGGTGTAAATAAAACCCTGGATTATATGAAAACAAATTCAAGCGGGCTTATTTTTACTAACCTTGTTGATTTTGATTCGCTGTATGGCCACCGTAATAACGTTGAAGGATATGCCAATGCACTCATGGAGTTTGATAAAAGAGTTCCTGATATCCTCCAATCATTGAAAGATGATGATGTTTTGATAATCGCAGCAGACCATGGCAACGACCCCACCATTAAAGAAAGTACCGATCATACAAGAGAATATATTCCGATCCTGATCTATGGTAAAAATATAAAAGAAGGGATTAATATCGGCACAAGAAAAAGCTTTGCGGATATAGGAGCAACCATAGCAGAAATGTTGGCTGTTAAATCCACAAATTGGGGTGAAAGTTTTCACAAAAAAATACTTAAAAAATGAATTTAGAAAAAATAAACCAGGCAACAAACTTCATTAAAGAAAAAATACACTTCACACCTGAAATAGGTCTTATTCTTGGTTCAGGACTCGGCAGCCTGGCAGACGAGATAGAAAATCCTGTTAAGATCAGTTACAATACCATCCCGGGTTTCCCCCACCTACCTGCTGACAAGCAAGGTTCAACAGTTACCGGACATGCAGGGCAGTTAGTACTTGGTAAATTAGAAGGCAAACAGGTCATTGCCATGCAGGGAAGATTTCATTATTACGAAGGGTATTCTTTACAGGAAGCAACCATTCCTGTCCGTGTAATGAAAAAAACAGGGGTTGAAAAAATTATTGTGACCAATGCAGCGGGTGGAGTAAATGAAACGTTCGAGCCCGGTGACTTGATGATCATCACAGATCACATCAATTTTGCTTTTGCCAATCCTCTTATAGGAAAAAATTACAATGAATTTGGCCCAAGATTTCCGGATACTTCTGAAGCCTATGCTCCTGAACTTATAAAAGTAGTAAAAGAAGTGGCAGCATCTCAGAACATAAATATCAAGGAAGGTGTTTACCAATTTTCCTCCGGCCCAACCTATGAAACCCCGGCTGAAACAAAAGCTGCCCGGTTTTTAGGAGCCGATGCCGTTGGTATGTCCACCGTTCCGGAGGTGCTTGTTGCCGTGCATTCAGGCATAAAGGTGGTCGGTATTTCATGCATTACCAATATGGCATCAGGTATGAATAACCAACCGCTTTCTCATGACGAAGTTATTGAAACTACAGAAAGAGTTAAAGGAATGTTTTGTAAATTAGTAAGGGGGATTGTCAGCAAAATTTAATCACAAAAAATCCGAATTTAACCGCAAAGACGCAGAGACGCAAAGTTTTTTTAGAAAAATCATTCTTTTCGTCTCCGCGTCTTTGCGGTGAAAAAGGGGGACTGTTAGCGAAATTTGATTACAAATCCTGCTTTACGCAGATCATTCCAGAAGTTTGGATATGACTTTTCTACTACATTTGGTTCGTCAATAGTGATGTTAGCCAAAAGCCCTAACGGAGCAAACGCCATCGCCATTCTGTGATCGTTATATGTTTGAAAACATAAATCCGAATTTAACCGCAAAGACGCAGAGACGCAAGGTTTTTTTAGAAAAATCATTCTTTGCGTCTCAGCGTCTTTGCGGTGAAATCCGAAATCCGAAATTATTTCCATCTTTCCCCGTCCTTTAATATCAATTTTAGCGCCCATCTTACTTAGTTCATTCTTTAACGCTTTAATCCTGTCCGTTTCCTTGATCCTAAGATTTTCAATGCCACTCATGGATAAAGCAATACCTTTTGCAGCACACAATACAGCGATGGTCTGGACAAGGTCAGGATTTTCGGTAAGATCCAGGTCAATCCTTTGTAACGTGGAACCCTTTTTTCTGATAATGACCTCATCAGAATTAAATGTGGTTTTTACACCCAATTTTTCTCCGATCTCTGCGATGATGCTGTCACCCTGGAAAGAGTTTTTTTTTAAGTCCGGGAGAGTTATCTCCGCTTCATCCGCTAACGCAACCATACTATACCAATAGCTCGCAGCCGACCAGTCCGGTTCAACGGTATAAACAGGAGGGACATAATTTTGACCCTGCTTATTCATAATTGAAATGATATCGCCTTCCCATTCGTGTTTTATACCAAAATGTTCCATTATTTTAAGCGTCATCCTGATATAGGGTTTTGAGGTAATATTGCCTGCAAGTTGCAGCCTCAGTCCGGTTGGCAATACCGGAGCGATCATTAACAGCGCAGAGATGAACTGGCTGCTCATACCGGCATTAATTGAGATTTTATTGGCGCTGGTTAAATTTGATCCGCCATTTATCCTGATAGGAGGAAAACCTTCCTTTTTAATATACCTGATATCTGCTCCCAATTCCTTCAGCGCATCAACAAGGGGGCCGATTGGCCTCTCCTGCATCCTTAATGAACCGGTGAGCATTTTATTTTGCTTAGTGGCAACATAATAAGCGGTAAGAAAACGCATCGCGGTGCCGGCATCTTTTACGTCAACGGTATCTTCATCTAATGTGGTGTCAGGTGCCTGCCCCGAATTCCTCGGGGTTTCCACCTGACGCCCATTAAGGATATTGTTCAAAATAACGGTATCACTTGCCTCTGAAAGGTTACAAATTCCACACCTGTTTCCTGTCAGGGCAGCCATGATCAAAACCCGGTTACTCTCACTTTTTGAAGCCGGGAGGCTGATCGTCCCTTTTATCACTTTTGCCGGGTGGGACAGGTGGAGTTTCTTTTTGTGATGTTTTAGCATAAAAATTAATACAAAATTAATAATAAAAACCAAAATTTAATATCTTTATTATTTAGTTATGTAACATTGCCTGCAAAAAATAAAATAAAAAAATTACTCCGGCATTCCACAGGGTAAATCACCTTTTACTATCTTTGTGTCCCGACATGTCGGGACAGACAGGTGTGCGGCAGGACAGGAACGAGCTTTTAAATACCCGCATACCTTTTCACACCATCCGTTACTTTTTATGTCAAACATAGTAGCCATAGTAGGAAGGCCCAATGTAGGTAAATCTACATTATTTAACAGGTTAATTGGCCAGAGAAAAGCTATTACCGATAATGAGAGCGGAGTCACCCGTGACAGGCATTACGGTTATTCAGACTGGGGCGGCAGGTATTTTACAGTGATTGATACAGGCGGCTATGTTACCGGTTCTGCCGACATTTTTGAGGAAATGGTAAGAGAGCAGGTTGACCTGGCGATGGATGAAGCGGACGTTATCCTGTTTATGGTTGATTGTATTGAAGGCATTCATGGATTAGACAATGATTTTGCAAATATTTTAAGGAAAAACAAAAAGCCGGTAATTGTTACTGCCAACAAAGCTGATAATACCGAACGTTTTCACATGGCCGGAGAATTTTATTCTTTCGGTTTAGGTGAAGTTTTTCCAATATCATCTCAGGATGGTTCCGGCACAGGTGAGCTGCTGGATGAAGTAATAAAGCATTTCCGCAGCAGTTCTGATGAAAGTACAGATAATGACATTCCCAAATTAGCCGTATTGGGAAGGCCTAATGTAGGCAAATCATCCCTTGTTAACGTTCTGCTGGGCAAGCAAAGAACCATTGTTACGGATATTGCAGGTACAACAAGAGATGCCATTCATACACATTATAATGCCTTTGGAAAAGAATTTTTATTGATTGACACTGCCGGGCTTAGAAAAAAGTCAAAGGTCAGGGATAATATTGAATTCTATTCTACTTTACGTGCAGTCAGAGCTTTGGAAGAAGCTGATGTTTGTGTTATAATGCTGGATGCCACAAGGGGAATTGAAATTCAGGATATTAATATCGTCACACTGGCTGATAGAAAGAACAAGGGAATTGTGCTATTGGTTAATAAATGGGACCTGGTAGAAAAAGACCATGATACAGCCAGACAGCTTGAAGATCATATCAAAAAGCGTCTTAAGCCAATCAACTATATGCCAATCATTTTTGCTTCGGTGGTTAATAAACAAAGAATTCACCGGGTTCTGGAGGAAGCTGTAAAAGTCTATGAAAAAAGAAAACAAAAAGTGCCAACGTCCAAATTGAATGACCTGCTTTTGAAAGAAATTGAAAATCATCCTCCGCCAGCCAAAAAAGGCAAGCATGTTAAAATAAAATATGTGACCCAATTACCCGTATCAATTCCTGTTTTTGCTTTTTTTTGCAACCTGCCGCAATACATCCAGGAACCATATACGCGGTTTCTTGAAAACAAAATAAGAGAACATTTTAATTTTGAGGGCGTACCGATAAAAATAATTTTCAAAAAAAAATAGGTTTTAATAGTATCGGGTTACGAAATTATGTTCTCCATTTTGAAGGTAAAATTTTGAAACTTCACCTTCAAAATATTTTTTTTTAAAAAAAAAATAAAAAAATTCTTGCTTTTATAAATATTATATTTACTTTTGCAAACTATTTATTTAACTAAAACATTTTTTAAATCATGAAACGATTATTAGCATTATTAGCGATTGGAGGTATGATCACTTTCGCATCTTGTAACGGAACCTCTGAAGGTACAGAGGAAGAAACAGAAGAAGTTACAGAAGAAGCTGTAGAAGAAATGGTAGAAGAAGTATCTGAAGAAGAAATGTCTGAAGAGGAGATGTCTGAAGAAGGCGAAGAAGGTACTGAAGAATCTACCGAAGAAACTTCTGAGTAATTATTTTCTATCAAAATCCGGATTTTAAAAAAGCCTTTAGAAATAGAGGCTTTTTTATATTTTTATACTTGTATTTTATAAAGAAAATACAGGATTTATTCAGATTTTTCGTATTTAATAATATTGTTTTAAAAAATAACAAAAATTATTTTCTTTCTTTTAATATTATCTTTACATTTGTGAATTAATTAACTAAAAACATTTTTTTAATTATGAAACAATTATTAGCATTATTAGCAATTGTAGGTATGATCACTTTTGCATCCTGTGATGGAACCTATGAAAGTACAGAAGGAGAAACAGAAGAAGTTGTTGAAGAAACTACTGAGGAAATGGTTGAAGAAGTTTCTGAAGAAGCAGGTGGAGAAGAAATGTTGGCAGAGCATGTTTGCAGTGACCAATGTGCTGAAGACAACCACGCTTATCTTCATGGCGAAAAAGGACACGTTTGTGGCGAATCCTGTGGAGCTATGTAAGAAGAAGGTGAAGGATCTGTCGTAGAAACTTCTGAGAATTTATCTCTTAAAAAATTCTGAACTTTAAAAAAAAGAGCCCTGGCTTTAAAGGTGCTCTTTTTTTATTTCGGGTTTGTTTTTTATGAAGAAAATACAGGATTTTAACCGGTTTCGTAATTTATTTCCTGAAAATGCAGTAAGATATTGTTTTGATCTATGGAAAAAATATCATTTCGAATTTATTGTTACAAAAAGCAGGATTACAAAACTAGGTGATTGTCGTTTAAACCTGCCTGGTAAGTCAGACTTAAAGTATACCATAACAGTAAATGAAGATTTGAATCAATATTCTTTTTTGATCACCTATCTTCATGAAATTGCTCACCTTGTAACGGGCCTTGAATTTGATGAGACAGCCTGCCGGACATACGGACGCAGACGGGTAGCTCCTCATGGTAAAGAATGGAAAAAAAATTTAAAAAAGTTAATAGAACCTTTACTACTTAATGACATTTCCTCCGGACCTTCGCGAAACGGTACAGGCAGTGAAAGTGGATTAAGCATAGCAGGAAATATTTTCCCTGACGATCTATTATACCCTCTGATCAAATTCTCACAAAATCCAAAAGCTTCTTCTTACACTGATTTCGAATTAATAAAAGCGCTCCATAAATATGACGAAAAGCCTGCCAGCCAGCAGTCTGTTTCAAACTCCCCGGAAGTTACACGTCAAGACGCCCCGTCAAATATCCAGAGTACTCAGGACACGGGACAGGCAGAATTTCTTTGCGAGTTAGAAGAAGGAGTGCATTTTAAATTAAGCAGGCGTATTTTTATAAGAGGGAATTTAATTAGAACCCGCTATAAATGCAAAGAGATCAATACAGGAAAGATTTATTTGATTCCAAAAGCAGCAAGAGTGAAGAAGTTGACAGTTAACAATTGACAGTATACAAAAAAGCATTCAAATTGGCTATGGATATATTTGAGACGAGTAAAAGTTTTCCTAGGGAAGAAATATATTCTCTTACATCCCAGATCAGAAAATCATCTCGTTCAGTTTGTCAACTATAAATTATCAACTGTTTTACCACCTTAGTTATTTTTTCATACAGCTCGGGGGGCGACAAGGTACGCCAGTCAACTATTTCAGCAAATTCATCAAAGTTAATATAGGAATCCAGGTTATACTTTTTCCATTCATCGATTACATATTGTTGAAAATTGATTGCCGTTATCCAACCATCTTCTATATCGGCAAACCATTCTTCATAATAGCAATCGTCAGAGCCATGGAAGTTAAAGACATTTTCACCAATAAGTATGAATTGATTAATCCCTTTTTTGATCATGTAGTCAACGATGTTTCTTTTAAAATACATGATGTCATTGTGAACGGCATCATTCCACTCGCCTATCATTTCGATGATAGTAAAGCCCCTGTTATAATCTGTAAATAATATTTTGATATAAAGGGTTTCGGATCCAATAAAATCCCATTGCGGATGGATGTAATGATCATAGATAGCGTCTGTATATTCCAGCATGCTATGCTGTTTACCATAAAATGGAGAATTCACGTCTTCATCTGAGACATAAAATTTTTCCCAACTATAATATGGTTCTATGTTATGCATAATCCGAAATCATAAACCCGGGATCAAATTTTTTTTAATATTCTAAAACTTTTTTTGCACTTCCAAATTTTTTGGGTATTTTTTTTAAGAAAGACTAACGGGCTGAACGTTAAGTTACTGATGAAATAAAGTAAGCCCGGCAATCGGGCTTTCCAGGATGTTTCCGATTGTCACACCTTTATCAGCAGCTACCTGTCTTAATACATGATTGTAATAAAACGCTACAGACCCCACAAAGTGGACCCTGTAATCTTTATAGTTTGAATATTTGTATACATTTTTATCAAAAAAAGCCGAAAACCCGTCATATATTAATTTAAAGATGTAAGGTTCTTTCAGGTTATGAAAAAGAAATTTCGAGAATGATGCCAGGTAAACATTTGGCTGGGAAGCTGCGTAAACCTTATCCAGGATTTCGGATCCTAGGTTCCGGTTTTTAGATTTATTAGCGTATTTTTTCATAAATTTTTTGCTAATGTTTTCCGGCATTTCATTATTTAAAAAATCCTGGATCAATCTCTTACCGAGATAGCCTCCGCTGCCTTCATCACCTAATATAAAACCTAATGAAGGGATATTTTTAATGATCTTTGTGCCGTCATAATAGCATGAATTGGAACCTGTGCCGAGTATGCAGGCGATTCCAGCCCGGTGTCCGCACAATGCCCGCGCTGCTCCAACCAGGTCATGATGGACCTCAATATTTGCTTTTGGGAAGGTCTTTTTTAGCGCTGAATAAACAATTTTGCATTTTTCTTCATTAGAACAACCGGTACCGTAAAAGAAAATTTCGCCTGTCCCGATAAAATCGGGAGATTTATTATTTACGACTTCTGGTTTTATATGGGGAATTAATTCATTTTGCACCGCTTTTGATATCTCTTCATCTGTTTGATAAAATGGATTAGTACCCGATGTTTTAGCCTGGTGGATGGCGTTATCATCTGTAATGATCCGCCAATCGGTTTTTGTGGAGCCGCTGTCTGCTATTAATTTCATTATGAAATAATTTTGATAGTTACCCGTTAGCCGTTAGCTGTTAGCTGTTAGCCGTTAATTTCAGTGTAATAATGAAACTGTTGATCATGCGTTGCTCTTCATGCAACCCTTCAAAAAGCTGTTAGCTGTTGGCTGTTAGCTAAAAGCCAAAAGCTAATAGCTAAAAGCTAAAAGCTAACAGCTAACCCTTCCCGACAAGTCGGATCTCCTCTTTGCTCCGACAGGCTTTTTTCCCCGCCAACTGGCGGGGCTCACATCCTGATCCCAATCACCAGGATATCATCTACTTGCTCTTCATTTCCCTTCCATTGTTCAAAGGTTTTGTCTATGGATTTTTGCTGGTCTTCCATAGAAAGGTGCTGGATATCCAGGAATATTTGCATAAATCTTTTACGCATGAATTTCTTACCTTTCGGCCCTCCAAACTGGTCAGCATAGCCGTCAGAGAAAATATAAAGCGTATCGCCTTTTTGCAATTTTATTTCGTGGTTGGTAAATTTTTTTGAACTTTTACCTGGAAATATTCCAATGGGAAATCTATCTCCATTAATTACTTTCAGTGTATTATTTCTGATCATATATAAAGAATTATAAGCTCCGGCAAATTGCAGTTCTCTCTTATGAAGGTCTATTGAGCATAATGCCATATCCATCCCATCCTTTACGGATGAATCTTTCAATTCAGACTGTGTGGGAGGTAAAACACCCCCCAATTGATCTCTTACTCCTTTGTTCATTTCATCCAGGATTTCAGATGGTACAATAATCCATTTTTCCTTTACTGTCTGATTCAATTGGTCCTGGCCAATAATAGACATAAATGCCCCGGGCACACCATGCCCGGTACAGTCAACTGCGGCAATGATCACCGAGCTGGCAACCGTCTCTGTAATCCAGTAAAAATCACCGCTTACTATATCCCTGGGTTTATAGTAGATGAATGATTCAGGAAGCAAATGTTTCATATAGCTGACTGAAGGAAATATGGCTTCCTGAATTAGCTTTGCGTAATTGATACTGTCTATGATGTTTCTGTTTTTTTCTTCAAGAAGATTTTTTTGTTTCTCAATCTCTTCTTTTTGTTTTACAATTTCCACTGTACGCATTATCACCTCTTGTTCCAACATTTTCTTAGCTGCCTGCAAATTTCTTACACGAATTTTAATAAAACCAAATATTCCGCTTAGTGTTGTAATGCCACAAAACATATAAAACCACCAGGTTTGCCAGAAAGGTGGGGTTATAATAAAGCTAAATGTAGCGGCCTGTTCGTTCCACATACCATCATTATTACTAGCCTTTACTTTAAAAGTATATTCCCCAGGTGGAATATTAGGATAGACCGCTTCCCGCTTTGATGTAACAGGCGACCACTTTGCATCTAATCCTTCAAGCTTAAACTTATACCTCACTTTTTCAGTAATATTTAAACTAATACCTATAAATGAGAATGATATATGATTTCGGTCATAAGGCAGCGCTAAGTTGATTGGTAATGGATACCATTTAGACACGCCATCGTAATTAATTTCATCCAGCAGAGACGAGGCATACTTCGTCTCTGCAAGAGATGGGTGGAGGATATTGTCCCGCTTATATCCAAGGCCATCCTCAGAACGAGATATTGGATATTTGGGATATATCCCACCTGTCCCCCCGGGTACTCGGGGTTCGGGGAGTCCTGGGGATTGGGATTTTATTTGCCATCCTATTTCTTCAAAAAATAGCTTTATTCCCGTTATATGTGTTTGCGGTTCAATCGTGTTGGGGATGTCAGCGCCAGGGTTATATTGGGTAACTCCATTGATCGTACCAAACCAGATAAACCCTTTGCTATCTTTATAAACCGCTCGTGAATTGGTCTCAATGCCAACAAATCCTTCCGCTTTTCCATAATGTCTAATTTCTCCCGAGTACTCGGGAACAATTTTGTCAAGTCCTTTCTCAGTGCCTGCCCATAAATTGCCGGTATTATCAAATACCATTAAGTAAATATTATTTGAACTCAATCCATTTTCAGTAGTTATATGAATAAATGAGGGAGGCGTACCTTGTTTTTTACTTAAGACTAATTTATTTATGCCACCGCCTTCAGTACCAAACCACATATTTCCTACACTGTCTTCAACGATACAACTAACACTATTTGAAGACAATCCCACGACACAATCATGTTTGTTAGTTATAGGGCAAGACCCTTTCTTTGTTATATGGATAAATTCAGGCATTAACCGGAACGTATCTCTAAAAGACAGCATAGTAATGCCCCATCCACTGGTGCCTATCCATATATTACCCGAGTGGTCCTCTAACATTGACACAACCCTGTTGCTTGCAAGTCCATCTCTTTCGGTAAAATATGTAAAAGCTCCTGAATTGTTTACCGAAATATCAGGATCATAACGAGCTACACCACCTCCAAACATTCCAAACCAAAGTTTACCTCTGCGATCTTCTATCATTGTATAAACACTGTTGTCAATCAGCCCTTCTTTTTCAGTGATATAATAAAATGATTTTGAGCTGATTGGTTTTTGAAGCGGATTGAAACGTGTTAATCCACCTTCTGTGCCAAACCATATGTAACCGTTATGGTCTTCCAAAATAGTCCTGACTATATTGCCGGTCAAGCCATTATTTTTAGTAAAATTCGTAAACAAATCAACATTACTGTTTGCCCCGGTTATCATCGGGATTTCTCTTTGTTCTACAATTTTCAATCTTTCCCGGGTATTCGGGACAATCTTCAATTGTGACGCTCCTCCTCCATCGGTACCAAACCATAAATTGCCTCTGCGATCCTCTAAAATAGACCATACAATATTATTTTTTAATCCATCATTTTCTGTATAATGTTTAAATATCTCACGGCTCAATTTACAAACGCCCCCTCCAGACGTGCCAATCCATAGATTGCCTGCAGTATCCTCCAGTATTGAATTCACCATGTTATTGCTCAATCCCTGGTTTTCTGTATAATGTATTAATTTTGTTGCTCGCGTTTCAATCTTTGTATTTTTAATCTGTATAATCTGTGTTTTAAGAAGCTTGCTAACTCCCCCACCGGATGTTCCAAACCAAATGTTGCCATCCCGGTCTTGAATAATTGACCTGACTATGTTATTATTTAAACCTTTACCTATTTCAAAATTAGTGAACAAATTGACATCGCTTTTATTATTGTTTTCAATCTGCAATAGAGACACTCCTCTCCCATCACTTCCAAACCATAAAATACCACTGCGATCTTTGAGCATACTCAGAATATAATTACTGCACAAACCTTCTTTAATAGTATAATTTTCAAAAAGTTGTCCCTGGCGAAGCGAGGGATCCCTAACAAATTTAAAGACGCCCCCTCCATAAGTGCCAAACCACATATTACTTTCATTATCTTCAACTATTGAGATAACAGTATTATTACTTAAGCCATCCCGGGCAGTATAGTTCCTGATTTTTAACCCTTTTTTTCGTTTCGGATCATAGCGAGTGATGCCATTGTGAGTTCCAAACCATAGATAACCGTGACGATCTTCAAAAATTGCCCATATAATATCATTAACAAGGCCCTTAATACACTCGTTCTGATCGTGGGGACAGTCATCATTTTGAGTAAAATGGGTAAAAGTTAACCCATCATATTTTGTTACACCGCCTCCAAGAGAACCAAACCACAAATTACCGGCCCGATCTTCTACTATTACCTGTATATGATCGTTGCCTAATCCTTCTTTTTTTGTAAAATGTCTGAAGCTCGCACCATCATATACACTAACGCCACCACCACCAGTACCGAACCAAATATTGCCCCGTTTGTCCTCACAAATAGAAAAAACCTGTGATTGGGCAAGGCCATGTTCTATAGAGTAGGTACGGAAATTATACGTCTGGGCTTTTAATTTCACCCCGTTAGATAAGATTAATATCAACAATACAATAATATAATAATAGTGCGAAAAACTATTAACCCACTTCGCTTTCAAAAATAAATATCTCACGGGGTGAAGATTGAATCCCGATAAAATCACGAGAAAATTAGAAAGTAATAATATTAAGATATATTGTTTCATTTTCACACAAAAAGTTTTGTTTGAACACACAAGAAAATAATTTTTACAAATATTCTAAAATATCTTGATATTTATTGTTAATTTTAGGTAAAATTGCGCATAGTCATATTATTTTATATCCAAATGGGTAACATAAATAACTCTAAATTCCAAACAAGATTACCTTTGTTCATATCGCTGGCAATAGCAGGTGGTATATTTATTGGGGCTACTATGTTTGGAGCTAAAGGCTCTGTTATCAATATTGCAAAGACCTCTTTTAAATTCCGCAGAATACTGGATTATATTGACAATTATTATGTTGATTCGGTAAATGTGGATGAACTTGAAGTGCATGCCATCAGGGTAATGCTAAAAAAGCTTGACCCGCATACCATATACATTTCGCCAGAAGAAGTGGCTGCTGCCAGGGAACCGCTGACCGGAAATTTTGAAGGGATAGGAATAGAGTTTGATATCATTAAGGATACGCTGATCGTTGTAGCGCCCATTAGTGGCGGGCCATCCGAAAAGTTAGGAATATTATCGGGTGATAAGATCATCAAAGTAGATGAAGAAGACATTGCCGGGATTGGCCTTACTAATAACAAAGTTTACAAACTGTTGAGAGGTCAAAAGGGCAGTAAAGTTGATGTTACAATTTTGCGGAAGGTCAATAAAAAACTCTTGCGGTTTACCATCACCAGGGATAAAATACCAACTTATTCTGTGGATGTAAGCTATATGGTAGACGAAATTACGGGCTATATGAGGATAACGCGTTTCTCTGCCAAAACGTATGATGAATTTAAAGGCGCCCTGTCAAAATTAAAATCAAAAGGATTAAAAAGGCTGATCATAGACCTGCGAAACAACCCGGGGGGGTATATGGAACATTCCATAAAGATTGCTGATGAATTTATTTCAGGCAACAAGCTGATCGTTTATACAGATGGGAAAGATCCGAGATATGATACCAAATACAGGGCGAATTTTACGGGACTGTTTGAAACCGGGCCGCTTATTGTTCTCATAAATGAAGGCAGCGCATCTGCATCTGAAATTGTAGCGGGGGCATTGCAGGATAATGACCGGGCGCTTATCATTGGCAGAAGGTCGTTTGGGAAAGGCTTTGTACAAATACCATTCACTTTTGAAGACGATTCAGAGATCCGGCTTACGATCTCACGATACTATACGCCAAGCGGTAGATGTATTCAAAAACCAATTGATGATGATTATGATTTTGATCTTCTTAACAGGTATCTGCATGGAGAATTTTATTATGCCGATAGCATTAAATTTAAAGATTCAACTAAATTCAAAACATTAAAAGGCAGAACTGTCTATGGAGGTGGGGGCATTATGCCCGATATTTTTGTTCCGAGAGACACCAGTTACTTTAGCAATTATTTAAGCAACCTTTTGAATAAAAATATTTTAACCGAGTATGGTCTGAATTATTATGATGAACACAAACAGTCACTTGAAAAAAGAGGATTTGACGACTTTTACACAAATTTCAGGATCACAGATAAAATGCTGGATGAAATTGTGAATATGGCCTCAAAAATGGATATACCATTTAATGAAGAGGAATTTGAACTATCTAAATCAATTATTAAAAACAATTTAAAGACGGAAATTGCAAAGTGGGTATGGCAGAATGAGGGAGCTGTTCCGGTTAGGTTAGAAAAAGATGAAATTTTCCAGGCAGCATTAAAACATTTTAAAGAAGCGGAGAGGATCAGTAGGCAGTAGACAGTAGACAATAGACAATAGACAATTGCCGACTGTGGACTGTGGACTGCCGATTGCCGACTGCCGACTGAAGACTGCCGACTTAAAGGTATTCAATGCAATTTCGAAAAATTATACATTAATTGTAAATAAAAATGGCATACTACGTAAAATCAGGGTTAATTCCACCTAAGCGCCACACCCAATTCCGTCAATCTAATGGTGATTTGTATAAGGAAGAGTTGGTAAGCTCAAAAGGATTTTCAGGGATATATTCTCTTTTGTATCACATAAATCCCCCTACCAGGGTAAAGCAGATCGAAAAACCGAAGCCGGTCAGCCCCAGGATCGCTAAAGATTATCCATTGATGCATACCCATCTGAAAACCTGTGAAGTTGATATCACCGGTAAGGATTTTTTAGAATCCAGGAAAACAATGCTCATCAATGATGATGTATCCATGTCAATATGCTGTCCTACCGATAAAACTATGGATTATTTATATAAGAACGGGCAGGCTGATGAAGTTTTATTTGTCCATGATGGCAGCGGAACGCTCACCACTCAATTTGGCAAAATTGAGTTCCGGCAGGGGGATTATCTGGTCATACCAAGAACCACAATATATAAGATTGAATTCGATGAAAAGCCCGTAAGGCTTTTGATTATAGAATCTTCCGGTCCTGTTGAAACAGTAAAAAAGTACAGGAATGATTTAGGGCAGCTTCAGGAACATTCACCCTATTGTGAGCGGGATATCCGGCCGCCATCCGAACTAATCACAAAAGATGAAAAGGGTGAATTTTTAGTCAAAATAAAAAAGCAGGGGTTTTTGCATCAATATATTTATGATCACAATCCGTTGGATGTGGTTGGGTGGGATGGTTTTCTATTCCCTTATGCTTTGTCAATCCACGATTTTGAGCCCATTACAGGTAGAATTCACCAGCCGCCTCCCGTGCATCAGACATTTGAGGCGCCCAATTTTGTGATCTGCTCGTTTGTACCCAGGATGTTTGATTATCATCCGTTATCAATCCCGATCCCCTATAACCATTCCAATATAGACTCCGATGAAGTGCTTTATTATGTAGAAGGAAATTTTATGAGCCGCAAAGGCGTTGAAAGAGCCTCCTTTACACTGCATCCCGGAGGTATCCCTCACGGGCCGCATCCCGGCACCGTTGAAGCAAGCCTTGATGCCAAAGAAACAAAAGAGCTGGCTGTGATGCTGGATACTTTCAGGCCCCTGCTCCTGACTGAAGAAGCTATAAAATATGTGGATGAGAAGTATCCGATGAGCTGGAATTAACTGGGTGCTGGGTGCCGGATGGGTGGCCATCATCCGATGGCTCAGTTGGATTTAGAGCCATCCGATGAATTTGCTGGCAGGGTGCTGGATATTTGATATTGGCAAATAAAAAAAGAAATGTAGAATTTAGAATTTTGAATGTAGAATGTATACGCCTGGGCAACTTCTACATTCTAAATTCATCATTCTACATTCATTATTTTTTTAGTAGAACCTAAGTAATTCGCTTGTTATTTGGTTGTCATACAATTGTCATACGACTGTATTACTATTGTATGACTATTGAATTACGATTGACTAATTATAAGCACTCATAGTCCTTTCAATCCCAACAGTACAAAACGAATGTATCATATCACATGCTTTCTTCATCAACTCGGGGAGGGCTGAAAATTCTTCTTTTGTGAAATTGCTTAACACATGATCCACCTGCCTGCCTTTTGAAAAATCGCTTCCGATGCCAAATCTAGTGCGGGCATAAGCGGAGGTTGAAAGCGCTGATTCGATACTAATAAGTCCGTTATGCCCCCCGCTGGAGCCTTTGGCACGCATTCTTATTCTGCCGAAAGGCAAAGAAATATCATCCGTTATCACCAATAGATTTTCAACCGGCATTTTTAGTTCGTTCATCCAATAATTCACAGCCTTGCCGCTTTGGTTTACGAAAGTAGTGGGTTTTATGAGATGAACGGTTCTGCCTTTATATTTTAATTGTGATTTTAATGTTAGCCGGTTTGATGAAAATTCCTCATTGTGTACTTCAGCCAACTGGTCCAGGATCAAAAAACCGATATTGTGCCTGGTGAGTTCATATTCCGCGCCAATGTTTCCTAAGCCTGCTATTAAGTATCTCATAAATGAAAATTTACAAAATTATTAAAGTATTGGAACTTAATTGTGCATTAGTTCGTATATTTGAGAAAAGCAAAAACAAACTATCATGGCATTTACAACAGATCAATTAGTCGAGGAGGTATTTCAATTAAAAGGAGCCTATAACGGAATTGCAGACGATGTAAAAGAGATCAAGCAGCGTCTGGATGGTATTTATCAAAAAGGATCTCAAGATAAAACTGATCTTATTGAACGTTCAGAGCAAAATAAAACCGATCTTATTTAACGTTCAGAACAAAATAAAACCGAATTAATTGAACTTATAGTACAAAATAAAACCGATTTTATTGAACGTTTAGAACAAAATAAAACAGAATTAATTGAGCGTATAGTACAAAATAAAACAGAATTAATTGAACGTATAGAGCGATCCCATACATCTTTATTTGAACATATAGAATCAACCAAGACCAAAATGATACAATGGATGGTTGGATTGCTGTTAGGATTCTCGGTTTTGATCATCACTGCCATGTGGGCAATATTAAGCTTTGCAATATAAAAATATAGAATAATGAATAAAAAAAAGCCCCTCAAAATTAAGGGGCTTTAACAATGTTAGCAAAATAATAATACTATTTTGTTAGCACCATTTTCTTTTTATCAATAACCTCTCCATCTGCTACGATACTGTAAGAATAAATACCAGAGCTCAGATCAGAAGCAAAAACCTCGATACTGCCAAACCCTTTTTCAATAGGTACTTCCTTGATGAATTTACCGGTAAGGTCATAGATCATAAGCTGTGCGTTATTTACGTTATCCGGTATGAAATATCTGATAATTGTAGATTCTTTAAAAGGATTGGGGTCGTTTTGGTTTAAAATGACCCTCTGTTCATTAACTTGTAATTTCACATTTTTAGGATCTGAATATAAACCATAGGCGATCAGTATTGATTTCATCTGAGCGAATTCTTCTTTGAGCTCCTGATAGCCATTATCTTCATTGCCTGCTGGTTTGGATAATTGGTTTGAGCAGCATTGAGTAACTATTGCTTTTAAGCTGTCAAATTCAACTTTTGATACTTTTATTGAATCCAATTCATTAATAGCATTGATCGCTACAAAAAGCAGCGGGCCTGTATTAGTGCTTAATAATGCGGTTTCGGTCAGGTCTGCAGAATCTAACTTTGCATAAAAGGTATCTACTACATAAGGTGCAAGTTGCAGCAAATCCTGACCAATTAAACCAATATATGCTCTATCTGTAGGTGTTCCTGCTTTGCCATTATATCTGTAGTTAACGGAATTGATTTGTTTGGTTACATTTAATCCATCAGTAAAAGGAGTAATGTCTGTTTTTAGTTGTTGGTCAGATAAGGTATTCCATGAGCCTCCACCCGGTTTTTGAACTGCACCAGCAAGTACCTGAATAGCTATATTTTTTCCTGTTGGTGCATCTGATGCAACAAAGATAGCTCCTATATTTGTGGCAGTAGTTGTTTTATTTGTTATAATAAATTGAGCTCCAATATTTCTATTAAATGCGTTTTGGGAGGTAAAAAGACCACCTATATTGTCTAAGTTCAATCCAGTAGCCTCGCTTTTTAAACCAAAAGATATTCGAAATATTTTAACTAATGAACTTAAATCCTCATTAACAATATTTAAAGCAGTTGAGTTAGCTACTGGCGGTGTTGTTAATGTACGTAATACATCTAATTTTGCAGTAGGCGCTGCTGTAAACTGGCCGACACCTACATTTCCTGTGGGTTGGGCAATCATATCATTAGGGAAAGTAGTTAAGTCCCAGTCTCCATCTGGGACTGCAGTGGGGGCTGCCCAGGTTACGTTACCTAAAGCATCTACACTTGTTAATATATCTCCAATATTTCCTGAACCGCTTGTAACCTGAAGATCAGTTGTTTTGGTTTTTCCAGCTACTTCAAGTTTTTCCGTAGGTGCCTGAAATGTGCCTGTTCCTCCAATTTTAACATTTCCGGTTGTACCTGCTCCGGCACTCGGTCCTACAAAAAAAGTAGGAATATCACTATTAAAACCAATCATTAAAGAATTTTCAATATTATTAATTATCCCACTTCCCGTACCATTCCCCATAACAAAAGAGTTTACTGATTGTGCTGTTATATTATTTCCTATTGCAACAGAATTGGATTGATTGGCAATTGCAAAATTACCCATAGCAATAGATACTGCTCCCCTTGCTTCAGATAATTTACCAATAGCAAAAGAGACGTCACCAAGTGCAATAGTTCTATCACCAAAAGCAGTAGAAAAATCACCAATATTTACATCATCCCATTTTGTTCCGTTTGCAAAACCTGCACGAAAAGCTCCTTTACGAGGATACCAAAACATACGTATCTTGTTAGAGGTAGGTACAATAGGGCCAATACCAGACACTGTTCCACCTTCGGCCCATATACCTCCATTTGTGTTGATCCCATTACCTGCCAATGTAAGTGAGAAAACCGTATTTGTTGTTCCTATACCTATTTTTCCTAATGAACCCGAGGTGCCATCACTCCTTTCTACAAAGAGCGAAGGTACATCAGAGTTAAATCCCACCATTAAAGAATTGGGACTATTGTTGATGATAGGATTATTAGATAATCCAACACCTATAACAACAGAGTTATTTGCTAATGCTCTTACATTAGCTCCAATTGAAGTGGTTTTTTGCCCTGAAGCTATTGTACGAAAGCCCATTGCTGTGGAATTTGTCCCTGAGGCTGTTGTATGGAAACCAATTGCAGTAGAGAACAAACCGCTTGCAATAGTTTTCTTTCCCATTGCAGTGGAAACAAATTCGCTTGCGATGCTACTGTCACCTATCGCAAAAGAGATGGCTCCACTTGCAATAGTACCGTTACCCATTGCAGTGGAAGCAGATCCACTTGCTTCTGTATTTAAACCGGTAGCAAAATCCATAACTTGTAATGCTTTTGTATTTCTGCCGAATGCAACAGAAAATCCTCCACTAGCTGTTGTATTTACACCTGCTGCAAATGAATGACTTCCACTTGCTGTAGTACTTTCACCAAATGCAGCAGAAAAATCACCAATATTACCATCATCCCATTGAGTTGTAACTACATGTCCTGCCCTAATAGCTGCTTTACGTGGATACCAAAAGAATAGTGTTCGGGGAAATAATGCAAAACCAGGAACTGTTGGCCCAGTACCTAATGTTCCTTCGGATAATATACCTCCGTTGGTGTTGATGCCGTCTCCGGCAAGACGGAGTGTAAAATCGCCTGCTACTGGCTGGATACCAACACCTAAACGGATTTCGTTAAAGTTTGGGTCTCCACCAATGCCTAATAATCCACTAGTTGATGTAATTAAATCAGGACCACCTGCAACAATTCCACCAACTGTTAGAGAATTTGGTCCGATTTTAACTCTACCTAACACTCTCAAATTATTTTCAATCCGTACATTACCATTCTTTAAAATGGTCATCCTTAACAAATTGTTAGTCCTAATTCTAAAATCCTCATCAATGGTAGTACCAATAAAATCAGTACCATTTACATTGTTATTGCCTGTAAGTTTCCAGTTATTGCCTTGGCTAAAGGCAATGTTTGATGAAATAGCTATTACAAAAATTAAAGTTGCAATATTTTCTATGTTAATTTTTGTTTTCATAATAATCTCCTTGTATTAATAATAATTAAAATGATTGTGCAAATATAAATTAAATAGTATAAAATAAAAAATCTATATACAATAATAATCTCTTGAAATAGAAAATACTCTTATAGTATTTAATAATTGTTAATGTGATATTAAATTACCTTATCAAAGTAACATCCCCTTTTTCAGTTTTCTTTTCTCCATCCAAAAACTCAACTTCAAGATAATAAACAAAAACAGCCATGTCGGATTTTTTTCCTTTGTATTTTCCCTCCCAGCCCTTATTAATTTCCCTGGTCTCAAAAATTTTTTCTCCCCATCGATTATAAAAGACAAGATAAAAGGTTTTTATATTGTTTCCTATTACCTTTAATATATCATTTACTCCATCTCCGTTAGGACTAAAGGCATTGGGTATAAAAAAGAAATTTTCTGTTAATTCTAAAATTATAAACCCACAAATAGAATCTATACCGCATAGGTTAGAAACTGTTAAACATACATTGTATGTTCCTGTACTTTTATAACTATGTAGAGGGTTTTGTACCGAATCAGTAATACCGTCTCCAAAATCCCACCACCAACTATCTGCACTGATAGAGGAATCGAAAAAGTTCATAATTAAATTAGATTGACCATAACCGAAATTAGCAATAGGTGGAATACATGACGTTACATTTATTAATTGACAGGTACTATCCGACTTGCAAGCGTTTTCAGCAATAAAACACACATTATAAGTGCCTGAACTGATGTAAGTATGGGTAGGATTTTGAACCGTGTCTGTATTGCCATCTCCAAAATCCCAGAGCCAACTTGTTGCATATTTTGATGAATCTGAAAAACTAAGGGTAAGTAAAGAATCAGAATAACTGAATGTTGCAGCCGGAATGGGGCACGTTACAATAACAGAATTACAAATAGTATCTGAACCACATAAATTTGTTGCTGACAAACAAACAGTATAGTTTCCGGCAGAATTATAAATATGTATGGGATTTTTAATTGTATCTGTATTACCATCCCCAAAATCCCAGGACCAGCTAATAGCATTCGCAGATGAATCCAGAAAGTTGACCGTTAAATTAGTATCAATATAACTAAAATTTGCTGTGGATAATACACCGGTACTATTTACAGTTACTGATATCGAATCTGCACAACCGTTGGAATCTGTAACGATAACCGAATAACCTCCAGAAAATAAACTGTCAGTCGTAGTATTCGTGTCTCCATTACTCCATAAATAACTATAAGGACTTGTACCACCAGATACAGTTACAAAAGCTAAACCATCATTCACACCACAATTAGCATCTGTACTTGTAGCAGATAAATTTAATGAATCGGGTTGGTTAATAACAATAGTATCACTTTTGATACAATCATTACTATCTGTTACAGTTACTATATATGTTCCTGCCAAAATATTGGTTATATCTTTGGTTGTATCTCCATTAGACCAGGAAAAAGAATATAAAGGAGTACCCCCTGAAACGGTTAAATCTATTGCACCGTCACTGCTTCCATAACAACCGGCATTGATAATAATAGCACTTAATATTATCGCTGATGGTTCAAAGATGCTTGCCGTATCACTGATAATACAATTATTAGAATCTGTAATTGATACAGAGTAAGTACTGGCAGACAAACCAGAAATATCTTCAGTAGTATCTCCTGAAGACCAATTATAAGTATAAGGAGGAACCCCACCTGAAAGTGTTAAATCAACTGCACCATCACTTTCTCCCTTACAGCTTACACCAGTACTTACGATACTTGTATTTAAAGCTGGCGGTTCACCTATTATTACTGAATCATTAGCTACACACCCAAGCGAATCGGCAACAGTTACTATGTATATACCTGGTAATAATCCTGAAATATCCTCAGTATTTGCACCATTTGACCAAGAAAAAATATAAGATGAAGAATTACCTGAAACAGTCAGGTCAACATTACCATCATTAGCTCCGTTGCAATTGACGTCTGTCCCAATAATATTAATTATTGAAGATGGTAATTCACTGATAGTCACTGAATCAACTGCTTTACAACCATAAGCATCTAATATTGTTACAATATAAGTTGTTGTAGTATCAGGGAATGCCACAGGATTTGCAATAGTAGAATCACTTAAACTATATCCAGGGGTCCAATTATAGCTAATGCCCCCTGAAGCATTTAATTGAACGCTATCTCCCTGGCATATAATAGATGTATCAGAACTAATATTTATGATTTTTGGACATAACCATTGGCACTCAGTAGGAGGTGTAATTTCAACAACTGCGGCTATACTATCAATTCCTCCTGAAGATGAGAATGGAGTTGTATCAGAAACTGTGAGGGTTGGTATTATAACCGTTAGATTTATGAGTGAATCACCACATCCTGTATTACCTAAACTGTCTGTTTTTAAAAAATGAATATCACGTCCTGAACCGGTTATATTTACCGTTTCTCCTGCCATAATAAATCCTCCATCATTGACTTTCAAAACAGAAGGACCTCTAATCCAAAAATCTCTTTCACCAGTCGTTGTATTCCACAATAAATTACCAATACTATCAGTTTTTACTATTAGTACATAATTTTTATACGGGCTAAAATGAGTCGCATTACCTGTAAAAATGAAACCATTATCCTCTGTTTGTTGAATTGAACTAGAACGTATATCAGTGAAGGTAATGCTATCTCCATAAGTTTTTGACCACTTTAAGTTACCTAAACTATCGACTTTAAGTAAAAGGATATTCATGAAACCTACTCCGAAACTTGCAGTTTCACCTGCTATAATATATCCACCATCTTTTGTACCTCGCATAAAACTAGGCTTATCCCAATCAGTGCCTCCATAAGTTTTGAACCAGAGCAAATTACCTATACTATCTGTCTTGAAAATACATATATCATTTGAACCTACTCCAAAGCTACCAGTTGTACCTAAAATAATATACCCATTGTCATTTGTTTGCTCCACATAAACACCATAATCAAAAGCGCTTCCTCCAATGGTTTTAGTCCATTGCAAATTACCAAGACTGTCTAATTGCAACAAATAAATGTCACCATTTCCAGCACCAAAACTTTGGGAGTATCCTGTAACTATATAACCATTTTCTGATGTTTGATTGACAAAATACCCTGCATCCCCACTATTTCCTCCGATGTGTTTAGACCACTGTAAACTTCCTGAACTATCAGTTTTTACAAGTAAAATATCACCTAGCACATTAGGTCCAAAACTATGGGTATGCGTAGTCATAATAAACCCTCCGTCATTTGTTTGTATTCCATATACAAAATCTTCACCACTCCAACCGCCATAAGTTTTAGACCATAGTAAATTTCCTAAGCTATCAGTTTTGATAAGATACATATCTGTACTACCTGCACCGAAACTATTTGTATAACCAATTAATGCATATCCACCATCATTTGTTTTTTGGATTAAGTTAGCTTGTTCAGTGTTATTTCCTCCAAAGGTCTTTTGAAAAGTAATCTGTGCATTTACAATTGTAGCAATTAAAACCGGAAACACGAATATTATTTTTTTCATTTTTAAATTATCAAAAATCATTCGGTTTGTTATCTATCATCCACCTTCTTTTCAAGAAATTCAAGATTATTCTTCACAAGCATAAATTCAGGAAATATCTTTAAGGCTTCTGTAAAGCAGCTTTTTGCCTCATCATTTTCATTCATATCCATAAACATTACGCCTTTGATATTCCATACCGCTGCTTTGAGAGGCGCTGCCTGCCGGCTTCCATCAGCCATGGTAATATTTATTTTTTGCTTGTCTGTGTCGGGGTAGGCAAAAAGCGCATCAAGAGATAATTTACATTCTCCATATCTTTTCAATCTGTATTGTAAAAAAGCGATCTGGTACAAATACAAAACATTAAACCCCAATGAATTCAATTTTTCATAATCAGCCAAAGCTTCTTTGAATAAACCGATACTATGTTCTGAAATAGCTTTTATTTCCAGAATGTTTGTATTACCAGGCGCTTTTTTAAGAATATCATTGCATACTAAAATAGATTGGGGAAACAAATTTGATTTAAAGTACAAAAAAGCCAATGTATCTGTCAGGTATATATTTCCCGGATCTAAGACAATCATCTCATATAACGCCTGCTTGGCCACATCCAGGTCACCGTATTTCAAACCTGTTTTAAATATCTGTTCCTGGATTGCATATAATTCGATATTTTTTGAGCCGGTTTTCCCGGACTCTTTTTTGCTTTTCTGGGCATAGAGTTCTGTATAGCGTAATCCAAACAATGCAAAGATCATTGCAACGATTAAAAAATATTTTTTCATACAATCCAACTTATAGTCATTGTCTATTGTCTACTGTCTATTGCCTACTGTCTATTGTCTACTGCCTACTGCTTACTATCTTTCCCTTTCCCTTTATCTTCTCCGGATCCTTTTCCTTTATCATCTTTAGCTTCCTTAGATTCACCTTTTTCTTTATCTTCAGCAGCGCCCTCCTTAGCTTCAGCAGCCTTTTCACCTTCTGCACCTTCGACTCCTTCTTCAGCTTCCAGGGCTGCTGCAGCAGCAGCAGCTTCTTCTTCCTCCTCCAGCTTTTTAAGCGCTCTTGGAACAGTTATGATCGCAATGGAAACTTTTTCATTTGTTAAAATAGTGTAATCCTCAGGAGAAAGATCTCCAACTCTGACAGCATGACCCAACTTAAGATGTGAAATATCAACATCAATATGATCGGGTAATTTTTCAGACAATGCTTTTACCATGAGTTTCTTGTTTTTTAAATAAACAGAACCCCCTTCTAATTCAGCGGGTGAAGTACCTGTAAGCTTCACAGGTATATTCATTTTAACTACCTTACCTGGGGTTAATTCAAGGAAATCTGCATGAAGAAGCGTTTCACTTACAGGATGAAACTGGACATCCTGTAATATTGCATTATGGATCTTTCCTTCAATGTTTAAGTTGACTTTATAAGCATTTGGGGTGTAGACCAGATCCCTGAAAAGGATCATGGGAGCATAGAAATGCACTTGTCCATTCCCGCCATACAAGACACAGGGAACGCTTGCCTCGTGTCTTATTCGTTTGGCTTCTGACTTACCCAGTTTTGTTCTTTGATAACCTACAATTTCTAATGTTTTCATTTTGCTTTATTTTTTTGATCATTTTTAAAGTTAAGTTCATTATAAAAACAACGAACTCACCGACTCCTGGTCATGAATATTTCTGATCGCTTTAGCAAATAAGTTTGCAACAGAGAGTACTTTTATTTTTAAAGATTTGTTATTTGATGGTATTGTATCAGATACAACCATTTCTTCCAGCACTGAAGATTCGATTTTATCAATAGCATTTCCCGAAAGCAACGGGTGTGTGCATGCTGCTCTCACTGTTTTAGCGCCTTTATCTTTAAGCGCCTTAGCTGCCAGGCATATTGTTCCACCTGTATCAACAATGTCATCAACCAAAAATACGTCAGCGCCTTTTACATTGCCTATAACCTGCATAGAGGCTATTTCATTGGGTTTTTCCCTGTATTTGTCGCATACTACGATCTCACCTGTAAAATATTTTGCATAACCCCTTGCCCTTCCAACAGCGCCTACATCAGGAGCTGCAAAAATAATATTATTTAGATTAAGTGATTGAATGTAGGGGACAAAAATATTAGAGGCATATAAATGGTCAACAGGCTGGTCAAAAAATCCCTGGATCTGACCGGCATGCAGGTCACAGGTTACTATCCTGTCGGCACCTGCGGCCGAAAGTAAATTGGCAATCAACTTAGCAGAAATAGATACCCTCGGCTTATCCTTTCTGTCTTGCCTGCCATATCCAAAATATGGCATCACCACTGTCACCTGCGCTACTGACGCTCTTTTTGCAGCATCTATCATCAGAAGCAGCTCAAGTAAATTATCAGCAGGAGGGAATGTTGATTGAATTAAGTAAACGTCATAGCCCCTGACCGATTCGTCAAAACTCGGAGATAATTCCCCGTCACTAAACCTTTGAGTAGAAAGCAACCCTAATTTTGTACCATAGGCATCTGCAATCTTTTGGGCAAGATAGGTAGTATTGGTGCCGGAAAATAATTTTACAGAAGACATTTTAAAAAATTAGATAATTAATCAATTTGAAAATTTGTAAAATAAACTAACTAATAAATCGGCAAATTAAATTTGGAGCATAGTACGTGGCGCTTTGCTCTATGCTCCATGCGCTATGCACATTGTTGTCCGGCCAGGGCTCGAACCTGGACTCTTCTGGACCAAAACCAGACGTGTTGCCAGTTACACCACCGGACAAGATTATTTGGTGATTTTTTGATTTAGAGATCTGGTGATTTTCAGACCGCAAATATAAGCTAAATTTAGATGATTTAAAAAAAATAAATGAAAATTGTATGAAATATACGATGGAAATATACGAATTTTGTATAATGAAAATACTAACTTCAAAACAGATCAGGGAAGCAGATGCTTATACCATTGCACATGAACCTATTGCTTCAATAGATTTGATGGAGCGGGCATCGGCATCCTTTGTGAAATGGTTTGTTGATCACTTTCACAAACAAAAAGCGATCAAAATATTTTGCGGTTTGGGCAATAATGGCGGAGATGGACTGGCTGTAGGGAGAATGCTTCTTGAAAAAAATTATAAAGTCGAGGTTTTTGCTATAAGACATAGTGATGTTACCTCTGAAGATTTTACAGTTAATGAACAGCGATTATCTAACCTTACTGGTATCAAAAATATCTATCCCGGTAAAAACCTTCCCTCTATCAGCAAAAATAATGTAGTCATTGACGCTGTTTTTGGCTCAGGGCTGACCAGGCCTGTAAAAGGGTTGTGCGGAGAGGTGATCCAACATATCAATAAATCCAAATGTACGGTTGTTGCCATAGATATAGCTTCGGGGCTTTACTGTGATGAATTGAACAATGATAAAAATATAGTTCATGCCACTCACACAGTATCATTTCAAAATCCTAAATTGTCTCTCCTGCTGCCGCAAAATGAAGTATATACAGGAGATTGGCATCTTGTGCCGATTGGCCTGGATGAAGGTTTTATTGAAAGCATGGATACCAACAATTATTACATTGACAGGTACCTGGTAAAAAAAATTGTTAAACGCAGGGCAAAGTTTTCTCATAAAGGCACCTTTGGCCATGCCCTTCTGATCACAGGAAGTTATGGAAAGATGGGGGCTGCACTACTAGCTGCAAAGGCATGTTTAAGAAGCGGTGCAGGACTGCTCACAATGCATATTCCGAAATGCGGCTACGAGATCGTACAAACTGCACTGCCTGAAGCTATGGTTACAGTTGATGATTCAAACGATTACTTTACTACCATTCCTGAAATTGAGAAGTATTCTGCCATCGGGATTGGTCCCGGTCTCGGAATGGACAAACTGACCCAAAAAGCCTTATCACAGCTTATACAAAAATCTTCAAAACCATTAGTGATAGATGCGGATGCGATCAATATTATTGGAAAGAACAAAGATATTTTTAGGCAAATCCCGGCAAACAGCATTTTTACACCACACCCCAAAGAGTTTGAGCGTGTAGCTCGGATTGTTAATCCGAGTAGGCCTGCCAATGATTATGAAAGATTGGATTTATTAAGAACTTTTGCAGCGAAAACTAAATCATTCATAGTTTTAAAAGGCGCCCACACCTGCATTGCAACGCCTGATTGTGATTGCTATTTTAATTCAACAGGAAACCCTGGCATGGCTACGGCAGGCAGCGGTGATGTATTAACAGGGATAATTACCGGACTTTTGGCACAGGGATATTCTCCTTTTGAAGCTGCAATTTTAGGCATTTACCTGCATGGATTGGCGGGTGACATAGCCGCTAAGAAATTTGGTAAAGAGGCAATGATCGCTTCGGATATGGTGAAGATGTTAGGGAATGCGTATAAAGAAATATATTTTTGAAGTTGGGGGTAAGGGCCTGCCTACCTCCAATTTGCCGCTTGTTAGGCAGGCAGGCAAAGATGTGGTGCAAATCAAAGATTTGAAAATGATATCAGGGGTTGGATAATATTGAGATGGGTATCACCAATAAGATACCGTTGTGGGTGTATGGATTTTTGTATTGAAATTACCCAGACCTACAATTTTTGATATTTTTTTGCATATAAATCTATCACCTTTTTTATCATTATCTGATACGGAATACCAATTTCTTTCGCTTTTCCTTTAAAGAATGCTATACTTCTTTTATTTAAGTTTAATGTTATTTTTGCGGTGTCCTCTTTAAATATCAATTGATTTGGAGTAGGTAAAAAATCTTCAATAATTACAGATTCTACAATTCCATCAGCAATTGATTTAGGAGCGTTTTTATATTTTATTTCCTTTTTCATATATTTCTTTTCCTTCTCGCCAGTAACCGGCACCGAAAATTCTTATTTTTTTACCTCTATAGGTAAACCGTACAGTAACTATTTTATTATTTACTTCTCCAAAACAAAAATATCTTTTTTCTTCTTTAGTGCTATGTTTTAAATTTTCAGCAATAATTCTGTCAGGATCAGCAAAAGCATACTGCGCTGTTTCAAAACTAATATTATGTTTTTCCTGATTAGCTTTATTTTTATTATTATCCCATTCAAAATCCACTTAACTACTATTATTAATAACATACAAATATACACATTATTTTTAAATAACAAATATATTTTTTAAGTTGGGGGTAAGGGCAAAGATTTCAAGCAAATTAAAGATTTGAAAAATTCATACATGGTGTTGGATAATATTAAGGTGGGTATCAGGAATAAGATACAGTGGTGGTGGTTTGGGTTTTTGTATTAAAAAGATTTGGATATTAAATGGACATATTGCAATCCTCATTATACGCCATAAATGTCGTACTACAATTTGGCTACTAAAACTCCGCACTACCCACCGTCCTCGGAAAAGGAATTACATCCCGTATATTGCCCATACCGGTAACGAACTGTACCAATCTTTCAAACCCCAGCCCAAATCCGCTGTGCGGAGCAGTACCGAATTTGCGGGTTTCAAGATACCACCAAAGCTCTTTTTCGTCAATGTTGAGCTCTTTGATGCGGTTATAAAGTTTGTCATAGTTTTCCTCTCTCTGCGAACCGCCAATGATCTCACCAATCTGTGGAAACAGTACATCCAATGCCCTTACGGTTTTGCCGCTTGCCCCGCCCGGAGTGTTCGGGGCGGGGTCATCGTTTTGTTTCATGTAAAAGGCTTTGATCTCTTTTGGAAAATCTGTGATCATCACGGGGCTTTTAAAATGCTTTTCTGCCAAATATCGTTCGTGCTCTGTTTGAACATCAAGCCCCCATTCTACAGGGAATTCAAATTTTTGCCCGGAACTTTTTAGGATCCCCATTGCTTCTGTATAACTTATTCTTTCGAATGTTGCACCGGCAACTTTCTTTAATCTTTCCACCAGTTCATTATCATACATTTTGTTGAGGAATTCCAGGTCGTCCTGGCAATACTCCAGCACATAGCTAAGCAGGAACTTCAGAAAATCCTCTGCCAGATCCATGTTGTCGTCAATGTCATAAAACACCATTTCCGGCTCGATCATCCAGAATTCAGCAAGGTGCCGTGTTGTATTTGATTTTTCTGCCCTGAAGGTCGGGCCAAAAGTATAAACCTCAGAAAGCGCTAAAGCTCCCAGTTCGGCTTCTAATTGTCCCGATACCGTAAGGTTGGTCTCTTTACCAAAGAAATCTTTTTTAAATTCAACGGTACCGTCACTTTTTTTAGGAGGTTTTAACAAATCCATCGTTGTGACTCTGAACATTTCACCTCCACCTTCGCAATCAGAACCGGTAATGATAGGTGTGTGTATATAAACAAATCCTTTGTCGTTGAAATATTTGTGAACAGCAAAAGCCAACGCATGCCTTACCCTGAATACTGCTCCAAAAGTATTCGTTCTGGGCCTGAGATGAGCAATTTCACGTAAAAATTCTAACGAATGACCCTTTTTTTGCAAGGGGTAGGTTTCAGGGTCGGCTGTACCATAGATCGAAATGTCTTTCGCCTGGATTTCAACGTTCTGCCCCTTGCCTGATGATTCAACAAGCGTACCCACCACTGAAATACATGCACCGGTAGCAATTTGGCTGCGCAGCTCTTCATCAAACCTGGCTGCATCAACAACAACCTGGATACTGTGAATAATCGAGCCGTCATTCAAAGCGATGAAGGCAATATTTTTGCTGCCCCGCATAGTGCGTACCCAGCCTTCTACTTTAACTTCTCTATCAAACTTCTTTGATATTAAAAGGTCTTTTATTTTTGTTCGTTTCATAACAACGATGCAAATATACGTGAAAATGCCTAAAATTTAAAATACCAAAAATTTTAGTCATTTTAGGCATTTTAGGCATTTTTAATTTATTTAGTATATTGGCATCGGATTATGCAAAAACTTGTTTTAAAACAAACGCTTACCCAGAGGCTTTCACCCCAGCAGATACAATTCATAAAGCTGCTGCAGGTACCTGTTACAGAATTGCAGGCACGGATAGAAGAAGAGCTGGAACACAATCCCGCTTTGGATGAAGGGTCTGAAGAAGATGCTGATGAAGATAATTTTTCTGATGAGGAACCTGAAACAAAAGAAGAAGAGCTTAACGAGATTGATATTGATGACTATATTAGAGATGATGATGTAGATGGATACAATACGTATGGAGACAGGGGTAGTTCAGAAGAACATAAAGAAATACCAATTCCCGTAACTGCTACCCCCACAGAAGCATTATTGACCCAGTTGAGCTTTCTCAAGTTGAATGAAAGGCAAAGCATTATCGGGAAGCAGCTTATTGGGAGTATCGAAAGTGACGGCTATATCAGGCGAGAACTGGAATCTATAGCGAATGATCTTGCTTTTACGCAAAATATAGAGGCAGAAGTTGAAGAGTTGAAGTTTGTATTAAAAAAAATCCAAACTTTTGACCCACCGGGAATAGCTGCACACGACCTTCAGGAATGTTTGCTATTACAGTTAGATCGTAAAGATGGACATGATGCTGCAGTCATTCTGGCAAAAAAGATCCTCGTAGAATATTTTACAGAATTTACCAAAAAGCATTATGATAAAATACAAAAAAAGTTGGAGATAACTGAACAACAATTAAAGGATGCGATTATGCTCATCACCAGGCTCAACCCCAAACCGGGCGGCACAACGATCAGTGCAGCAAAGGCACAGTATGTTGAGCCGGATTATATTTTGACAAACAATAATGGAAAATTGGAACTAACTTTAAATACATGGAATGCCCCGGAGCTAAGAATAAGCCGCTCCTACGCTGAAATGTTTGACACCTATAAGAAAAGTGATAAAAAAGATAAAAAGATGAAGCAGACGGTTGCATTTGTAAAGCAGAAATTGGATGCTGCCAAATGGTTCATAGATGCCATTATACAAAGGCAGCAAACGCTTTTAAAAACCATGAATTCTATCGTTCAATACCAATATGATTATTTTTTAAGTGGTGATGAAAGTAAGCTAAAACCTATGATATTAAAAGATATTGCTGAAAAAATAGATATGGATATCTCTACAGTTTCACGTGTGGCAAATAGTAAATATGTTCAGACAGAATTTGGTGTTTTTCCCCTTAAATCCTTCTTTTCTGAGAGCATCTCTACAGATTCAGGTGAAGAAGTAAGTAACAGGGAAGTTAAGCAAATACTAAGAGAGATAACAAATAATGAAAATAAGAATAAACCTCATTCAGATGATAAGTTAGCAATGTTGTTAAGAGAAAAAGGCTATAATATTGCCCGTAGAACAGTCGCTAAATACAGGGAACAATTAAATATACCGGTTGGGAGGTTGAGAAAAGAAATAGGATGAAATGAGGTACCTAATAGTGTTCATGTACTCATGTGTTCTCGTATGCTCTCATGAACACATAAACACAAATTTTAGAATGAACAGAAAATTAGCCTATATCTTATCTGTATTACTCCATCCCTTATTACTGCCTACAATATTATTTGCCGTAATTATTTTTTTTGCCCCCATTTTACTATCTCCATTTCCGGAAAACAAAAAATATTACTTTTTACTGATCGTTTTTATTTCAACGTTCATTATACCTTCTATCATGATCTTTTTTCTATATAAGGTAGGAAATATTTCCAGCTTAAAAATGGACAAACGAAATGAAAGGATTTGGCCGTTAATTTCTACCTCAATACTCTATATTGCAAATGCTTATATGTTTTACAGTCAATTAAACTTCAATGATTTGTTGGTATTAATTATGATTTTTATTTCTTTTACCATCTGTATAGTAACATTAATAACTCTTTTTTGGAAGATCAGCGCACATAGCGTTGGGATAAGTGGTTTTGTTGGATTTTTAGCAGCTATAAGTTGCAGAAATCCCGGAAATGAGCTACTATACCCAATCATGGCTGCTATTATTGTTGCAGGTATTCTTATGTCTGCAAGATTATCTTTAAATTCACATACGCCTGCTCAGGTGTTTGCAGGTTTCGGTTTGGGATTGATTATTAGTTTTGGTTCAATAATTATTTTTATATAAACTTACTTGAAATGTACAAGTGTTTAATATTTGAAGCAAAAGACTCAATTGCTGCAATTACTTTAAACAGGCCCGATTTTTTCAATGCTTTTAATGAAGAACAAAGCTATGAATTGCAGGATGCTCTGAAAAAAACAGAAAAGAATGACCAGATCAGGGTAGTGGTGCTTACAGGTGCAGGCAAGGCATTTTGTTCTGGGCAGGATTTAAAATCCATTGTAGGAGAAACACGTCCTTTGAGTGAGGCAGTGCGTAAATGCTATATCCCAATTATTAAGGCAATGCGTGATCTGCCAAAGCCAATTATCTGCAGACTCAATGGTGTAGCGGCAGGAGCAGGATGTTCATTAGCGCTTGCAAGTGATTTCATCATTGCTTCTGAAAAAGCGAGCTTGATAGAAGTATTTGTTAGCGTGGGATTAGTCCTTGATTCCGGTTCTTCTTATTTTCTGCCAAGAGTAGTAGGTTCAGCCAAAGCCTTTGAGCTAAGTACAATGGGGACAAAGGTAAATGCTGATGAAGCTTTAAAATTAGGGATGGTGAATAGGGTGGTTCCTCATGATAAATTAGATGAAGCAGTTGATGAAATAGTAAATTATTACGCCAACGCCCCTACTAAAGCTATTGCACTGATCAAGACAATGCTGAACAAATCTTTTCATTTATCTCTCGAAGAAGCATTGGAACTTGAAGCACAATACCAGGAAATTGCCGGCAATTCTGAAGATTACCAGGAAGGTTTGAAGGCTTTTATTGAAAAACGAAAAGCTGAATTTAAAGGGAGGTAGTAATGTAGGTAGTAAAAAAAAAGTGAAATTGTCAACGCTCTATTTCGTAGTATTGAACTTTCGTAATAACCGAGATTCTTCAGCAACTTCATGTTTAGCAAAAACTTCAACTCCTGAATAATCTCCCTTGCCGACAACGGTTGGGAAATAACAATTCTCATTGCAAACCTTTGAAGTATCAACTTCCATTGTTCCGGTGACAAAGTGATGTAATTGTTGACCGACATCAGCGACACCAGACGGAGTAATAAATAAACTCAACATTTGCAAAACTTCCATTGATGCAAGATGTGAACTGAAAACGAAAACATTTTCATGAGCATTTATAAAAGCTGAATCTTTAAATCCTTTTATGTATGCTGGATCATCCATCATTCCTGATTTTTCAAGAACTGCATTTTTAGTTTTGTATTGACCCAAACATTCAAGGCAAGTTCGTTTGTAACCGACAGTTTGTGCTTTCCAATCAGCACCGACAATGTTTGTGTTTCGCTTATTTGTTCTCACCATTATTCCGCCATCAATGACAGGAATCAATTGAGCATAAGCGATAAAGTTCAAAACCTGACGAGCCCAAGGTCTATCAACGCAACTGAAAAGAACATCACAGTTCAAAGCAGATTCAAAACCTTCTTTTTCACAGACACTGTATTCACAGCAATCAGTAGAAATATTTGGAGAAGTTGCACTTCTCTCAATTCCATCTTTGATTGCAAGAACTTTAGCACGACCAATATCACTCTTAAAAACATTAGTAAGACGGTCAAGATTTTTTTCTTCAACTGCATCAAAATCTATCAGAGTAAAATTTGAAATTCCAGTTCGTGAAAGTATTTCAGCTACGATACTGCCAACGCTTCCAAGCCCGACAATTCCAACTCTAAGCCGTGATAAATCTTCTTGCGTTCTTTCACCCCAAGCAGAAATTGTTCGGAGTTGTTTTTCAAGATCAAAGTTTGGTGCAAGTAAATTGTCATTGAAAGTAATTTTCAAACCTTTACCAATCACACGAACTGTTTCACACCAGTCGCGATTGTATTTTCTTTTTTCGGTTTTGTCTTTCAGCCAAAACCTTGCACTCCAAGCACCATCAGTTCCAAGAGTTAATCCAAGCAAAGGCAAACCTGTTGTTGCAAAAACAGTAGGCGACATTCTTGTTTCAGCAGTTACATCATCTCTACTCATTCCCTGCCAACCGGGGAACGGATGCGAATGAAGGAATGCAATTCCTTTTTTTCGTTCAGTAGCAATTTTTAAAACCCGTTCAAAATATTCAGGCAGGAAACCAACATTACCATGAACCTCTCTATCATTTTCTTCAGGAAATATTATTTCCGTTACGATTCCACTAAACCTTTTGCCACCACTACTCGGAACATAAGTAGCGAAACATAAATCTTCATCCCCATCTTCACGAATGAGATGATTGAATAATTGCTGATGAGTTTCATCAGTCATTACAACGCTAAAATTTTCCATTACAGTTTTGCTAATAAATTTTTGATGTGTGCGAAATAGGTTTTCACTTTTCTATCAGTCCTGTTCCAATCAGGAAAAGGTCTGCTCCAATATTTCCATTCACCACCAAATGCACTTGCATGAATGTTATTCGGAGGTTCAACCCAATCTTGAATTCCAATAGATTTAAAATGTGGTCCAGGTGGACAACTCATTGGATAATCGTTTTGAACTTCAAACCCTATCTGCAATTTTTTTCCAATGTTCCGACCAATAGTAACTTCGTATTCAAACGAAACTTTGAGAGCATCCGGCTCTTGGACGGTAAACCCAAGAGCCGTTAGCTCTGCGATAAAATCTGATTTTGCCATAGGTGAAAATTTTAGGATACAGGTGTTTCACCACGAAATACACTTACAAACTTCATTGCCGGACACTTCATTTTTATTGGAGTTGTCGGAGTGTCTTTGTAAGATTTTTGGCTGCCATCATGATTGATTTGAACCAAGTAGTAATCACTCACAGGAGTAATACCAGCCAACTCCAAAATTTGATTTGGAGTTAACTCCTTTTGGTCGGTGGTTTCAGGTTCACCATCAACAGTGTAGTGAAACACTTCAGGCGGTTTTACAACAAAATGTTCAATACCGGGCTTTGCCAAGTCCACTTTTTCGTTAAGATCAATTTTCTCAAAGTCGCAATGTTTCAACTTCTGATAAAGGGTATAACACTCTACCGGAGTTTTACATGCCTTTTCAAGAATCTCTTTTCCTGTTACAAACTGATGGTCAAAAACGAAATACTCGTTATCAATTTTCACCTTATACCTTTTACCTACAGGAGGTTTTTTGTCGGACTTGGCGTAAGTTTCCAAGTCAATCACCTCATTTGCACCTTGTGCGTCTTGATTTTGTTCTTCTTTTTTCATTTGAATAATTTTTGATTATACCTATATATGTTACCCTGATGATTATTTTTGCAGGTGGGTAATAAAGATTTTACAGAAAAGAATTTTTATATGACCTGCAAAAAAGGGTACTTTGATAACATATGTAAGTATGAAACAATTCTATAATGAAAAACTCATATTCAGGAAAAGATGAAATCGACTGGAAGGATTTACTACCCAAGCTTTATGCCTATACTCATTACTTGCTAAATAAAATGCGATGGTTTAGAGGAGAAGATGTAGATACCTACTTAAAGGGAAAAACGGTTGACGACTATGTCTATGGTGGGATAGAACAGTATTTGTTGTACCCGGAAAAATATGATCCTACAAAAAATCGTTCTTTGGCAAACTACATCAAGCTACATATAATTCAAAATCTTGTTGGCAACGATGCCCGTTCCCCAGAAAATAAAAGAAGTGTTGATCCAATAATAGAAAATGATGTTGATACTGAAGATGACTTCGAATATTCAGATAATATTTTGCTTGGTGTTTCTGAGGCTATGTTCGATCAAGATTTTGACTTTAACATGATTACTTCGTCTATCGAGGAAGAACTTAAATCAGATGAAGTTGCCGAAAAGATTTTCATCGGCCTTCGCTGTATGGGATATAAAAGGCGTGAAATAATAAAAGATACAGGATTAAGTGCAAATGATTTTGACAATGGTATGAGACGACTAAACACGGTTCTAAATAATGTAGCAAAAAAATTCCAATTAAAAAAACCAGCAAAACTATGAATGCTAATAACAAATACAGCAACACCGAATTCATCAGGTTTGTTCTTGGAAGTATGGATTTTATTAGCTCTGACAGTGGGAAGGCAAGAGAGTACATGTCATCTCAAGGGTTGAATGTTGATGCAATCGTTTCGGAAGGTCTTAAGCGAATTAAGAAATTGCAGATGCAAATTCAAGCAGGTAAGACACAAATGGAAATGATTTCAGCCGAGACCGTAAAACAGAAAGCAAAAGAATGGGTTGATTCTCTTTTAAACAATATTGATTTTTCTTTACCAGCACTCGTTAAAGAAGAAGAACTTTCTATGAGTTTTAGAAACATAGAATCTTTAAGCCAAGAGGACATCAAAAATATTTTGGTAAAACACTTTACCTTGAAATTTTTGGAAGAACAGAAGATAAAATCTAATGGACTTTAAATATTCCAAAGCTGAACTGATTGCCAAAAAAGTTTTGGAGGAATGTGGTCTTGACGACCCAACTCAATTTCCACTAAGTGAAATAATTTTAGGAAGAAAGGCATTTTACGAAGAAGTTCCTTTACAAGGCAAGGATGGAGAAATTGTTTCTTATCGTGGCAATTCAATAATCCATGTCAACTCAGATATTCCGTTTGAATCAAGAAAGAGATTTGCCTCAGCACATGAACTTGGACATTACGAAATGCACAGAGATATACAACCTGTTTTTTCAGATACTGAAGAAGATATGATGAACTGGTATAAAGCCGGACCTCAGGAAATGGAAGCTAATGAATTTGCGGCAGAATTCTTAATGCCTTCAGAAGTATTTTACAATGAATGTGCAAGAAAAAAATTTGGACCCGATGTAATTGAACATTTGGCAAATCGTTTTCAAGTCAGCAAAACAGCAACAATTTTGAAATTTGTAAAGAGAGGAAATCACCCTGTAGTAATTGTATATTGCAAAGACAATAAAATGAAATGGTGGAAACCCTCACATGACTTTCGTTACTTTTTAGAATTTGAGAAAGACAAGCCACCACCAACAGGTTCAGTTGCGTATGAATTATTTACTACCAAAAAAATTTATTCTAGTGATGAATCAAAGCAAGACATTTGGAAATCTGACTGGTTAAGGATGCGAAATGATGATGAACCTGATTCAAGATTTTTTGAATACTGCTTATTCGTTAAGTCATACAATTATTCTATCAGTGTGATTTGGGAGAAATAAAATTTAAAAACAAAAATATCTCTGACCATTTTCCATACATTTGTTGAAACATTATCTTTCGGACAAGAATGAATATTACACTTTTAGGACAAGGATATGAAGCCAAGTCGGAATATTCGGTAGGCAATCAGCTAATCAAATTCTTTTCACAAAAAGAGTTTCACACTTTTACAGGCATCTCTGCATTTGTAAGTCAGGCAGGAGTTAATGGACTTTCAAAGCACATTACAGCAGCGAAAAAGCATTTCAACATTATTACCATTGTTACAGGTGTTGACCAGAAAGGGACATCAAAAGAAGCGTTGGAAAAATTATTGAAACTGAACATCAACACTTTTGTTTTCTATCAACCTTCATTCACAATTTTTCACCCGAAAATTTATTTGTTTGAAGGTGCAGACAAATCGGAACTCATTATCGGTTCTTCAAACCTCACAGCACAAGGGTTGTTCACCAATGTTGAGGCATCGTTACTTGTTAGCATTGACAATAGCATTGAGGCAGACAGAAAAATTGTTGAGCAACTGAAAGATTATTTCAAAGGCATATTTGATTTCACCGACCCGAACCTGAAAAAACTTTCCAAAAAACTTATTGCTGATTTGGTAAGAGCTAATGTTGTTCCAACGGAAGAAGAAAGGAAAGCAGCACTAGACAAAGCAGTAAAGGGAGAAAGAAAAGAAACTGAAAATATTATTTCAAAAATATTCCCGAAACGAGCAATTGCAAAAATTCCAAGTGAGTTCAGAGGAACATCAACAGGAAAAGCGAAAGCAGCCACAGCGAAAAAAATTCCAGTTGGTAAACCAACTGCACATGGTAAATTACTTTGGACAAGAAAAAAACTGCCTTCTTCAAGTGTGCAGGGTGGCGGAGCAGGAACTAATCCGACAGGCGGGCTTCGTTTGGTTCAAGATGATTTTGTTTTGGGTAAAAAGAAAATTAGCCACACTACTTATTTTAGAAATAAACTTTTTGGAAAATACACTTGGAATAAAATCCGAAAAACTCCATTTGTTGAGATAGCAACCATTCCTTTTGAAATTACAATCAAAAGAAAATTCATTGGTAAGTTTGACCTTGAAGTAAGACACAAGCCAAGTGGTGAAGCGGGACAAGGAAATTATACAACTTCAATTTCATGGGGTGAAGTTGGCAAAATAATCAGTAAAGCGAAACTCACAGGCAAGCGACTTGACATTTATGCACCAAAGGGAAAAGGCAAGCCATTCCACATTCTTATCAGTTGACATCGCTTTTAACTACCGATTGTTGAAAACTTTTTTTCAAAAAACATTTGCCAGTTCATTTTATATATCTACCTTTGGACTGAAGTAGTCCAAATGAAACTTGAAAAAACATTCGGTGATACGGTAAAAAAACTTCGTGGGGAAAAAAAATTACCCTTACGAGAAGTGGCAGAAGCATTGAAGATTGACACTTCAATGTTGGGCAAGATTGAGAAGAACAATCGCAAACCGACCAAGCAACTGATTGAGAAGTTTGCAAGGTTTTTCAAAGTAAACGACCGAGATTTGACGATTGCATTTCTAAGCGACACCGTTGCTTATCATATTATGGACGAAGAAGATTTTGCCAGTGAAGTTTTAAAAGTAGCAGAGAAAAAAGTAAAGTATTTAAAAACCATAAAAACTCCTTGACCGATGAAGCTAATCACAGAAGCATCAGCCGAAAAATTAAGAGGTGGTTTTTACACCCCCGAACCCATAGCAGAATTCATTTTGCATTGGGGAATTAACGGAAGCGATGACTTTGACATACTTGAACCAAGTTGTGGTGTTGGAGTTTTTTTAGAGCAGCTTCAAAAACACAAACTGAAATACAAATCAATTACAGCAGTTGAACTTGACGAAGCAGAAGCGGAAAAAGCAGAACAAATAAATTTGAAGAACAAGCAAATCATCAATGATGATTTTCACACTTACTGCAATAACACATTACAACGCTTTGATTTAATCGTAGGCAATCCACCATACATACGCTACCAGTTTTTTGACAGGCAGCAACAAGTTGAAGCGGGTGACATTTTTATCAAAGCAGGTTTGACTTATTCAAAACTCACTAACGCTTGGGTTTCATTTGTTGTTGGTTCATCTCTCCTACTTAAAGAAAAAGGCGGAAGAATTGGTTTTGTTTTGCCAGCGGAGATTTTACAGGTTTCATTTGCCCAACAACTAAGAAATTTCATTGCACACTTTTACAATAAAATCAACATAATTTCATTTGAAAAACTTGTGTTTCCAAACATTCAGCAAGAAGTTGTTTTACTTCTTTGCGAAAAGAACGAAACCAAAAATCACAACATTGAACACATTGAATTGAGAGATGCAAGTGAATTGCAAACGCTTGATGTTGCAAGATTGAAAAGCCCTAAAAAGAAAATTGATTTCAAGTCAAACAAATGGACTTTCTATTTTTTGGAGCAAGAAGAAATTGACTTTTTAGAAAATATTTCAAAGCACAGGAATATTCCAACACTGGGTAAGTTTGCAAAAGTTGAAGTAGGAATTACAACTGGCTCAAACGATTTCTTCACCGTTCCATTGACAACAGTTGAAGAATATGACTTGCACGATTATGCAAGACCAATGGTAGGTAGAAGTGTTCAGGTAAATAGTGTAATCTTTACAGAGAAAGATTGGGAGAAAAATAAATTCTCGAAAGCTAAAGCGCACTTGCTTGTTTTCCCTGATGGAAAAAATCTTACTCGTAAAAACGGTGCAGTAAAATATATTGAACACGGTGAGAGTTTGGAAATTCATAAAGGTTACAAAACAGGAATTCGTGATGATTGGTTTGTAGTTCCATCTATCAAAATTTCCGATGCGCTTTTTATTAGAAGAAATAATCTTTACCCAAGATTGATAATTAACCAAGCGAAAGCATATACTACGGATACTATGCATCGTGTATTTGTGCGACCAGGGACAAACATCAAAGCATTGACAGCAAGCTATTACAATTCACTTTCCCTTGCGTTTACAGAGGTTTCAGGTCGAAGCCACGGAGGCGGGGTTTTAGAGTTAATGCCAAATGAAGCAGAAAGAGTTTTGCTTCCATATCACACGGACAATGCTTCGTTACTTCCACAAATTGACAAGCTAATCCGCAACAAGACAGACATTGAAGAAGTTTTGAAAATCACCAACCAAGTAATTTTGAAAGAACATTTTGGTTTGACACAAATGGAAATAAAGTTAGCTCACAGCATTTGGAAAAAACTTTCTTCAAGACGATTAAACAGAGGTAAATAAAATGCTAACGCACAAAAAAATACTCTTCAATTCGCACAAGCCGACACACAAACCAAAACTTGCAAAAGTTTGCAAATTTCCACACAAGAAAAATTATTTTATAAAATTTGGTCTAATAGCAAAAAGTTGGTGCTTAAAATGATGTTCAAAAGTAATACTATTGCGGGTTTAACCCCTAATTTTTATTACAATGAATAAAAATGTAGGGTAATGTTTTAAAAAAACATCCTAAAATACCCTTTTTGAATGGCATTAAATGTTTTAATGACAAATAAAGTTTAGTTTTATTTACACCTCCACTCAAAATAGCAGCTCTTTTGGTTAAATTTCTCATAATCAATGTTCTAGTAGAAATAAAAATTGTAACTTTTTCACTTCCTGATTACTTATTTATACCTACATTCTTCATGAACATACCCTTGTTGGTATATATTTGCAGGAAATAAATACCTTGTTCAAGCCCGGAAACATCCAATCTATAAGAATTCTTATCAATGAGTTTCTTAACTATTACAACCTGACCTAATGAATTGATTATTGTTATACTACGTAACTGGATATTAATAGCTTCAATGTTCAAAAGATTGTTTGCCGGGTTAGGATATATTTTCAAATTATTTGAAAGTTCAAGATCAAAAACACCTGAAACAGCTACAAATAAAGAATCTGAAGTTGCAGTACATCCATTTGTGTCAGTAACACTTACTGAATAAGAACCTGCAACTATTACTATATGGAATTGGAATGTATCACCTGGCATAGGAATTCCATATAGCAGCCATTGATAAGAATTATAAGTAGTGTCAACTCCTAAAAGAGTATCAAATTGATTGATTACTGGAACAGGTAAAGGATTAACAGCCATCACCACAGCATTAGAAGTTGCAGGTGATCCGGTAGCACACGTTAAAGAAGAGGTCATGATACAAGTAATACTATCTCCATCGTTTAAGCCTGAAGTTGAAAAAATTGCTGAATTTGCACCTACAATACTTCCATTTACCTGCCATTGATAAGCCGGTGTACCTCCGCCATTTGTTGGTGTGGCAGTAAAGATCACGTTATCACCTCCACATATTGGATTATCACTTACTGATATGGCAACACTTGCCGGCAGGGATGGGGTCACAGTCATCGTAATAGCATTTGAAGTATCCGGTGAGCCAGTAACACAGCTTAATGATGAAGTCATTATACAGGTAACAACATCACCGTTATTTAAAATTGTAGTAGAATAAGTTGGTGAATTTGTACCAACATTGCTTCCATTTACCTGCCATTGATAAGCTGGTGTACCTCCACCATTTGTTGGTGTGGAAGTAAATATAACATTATCACCGCTACATATTGTATCCGTATTCGAAGCTATAGAAACACTTGCAGGTAATGATGTATTTACAGTTACAGCAAGGCTTACCGGGTTGTTTGTGCAACCATTTGTATCTGTTTGAGTTACCTGGATATTACCGCTTGTTGATCCCCAATTTACAGTAATGGAATTGGTGCCCTGCCCGGAAAGTATGGTGGCTCCTGGAGGCGCTGTCCAATTGTAAACTGAACCTATTGTATTTATTACTGAATAAGCCACACCCGTTTCATTTTCACAAACTGATGTAATTCCTGTTATTGCAGAAGTTACTGGCAATGGATTTACAGTGATAACTACTAAACTGGATGGGCTTTCACAACCCGATACTGTTTCTGTCACATAATAAGTTGTTGAGCCAACAATTGTATCCGGTGTAAGCGTTGTTCCTGTATCAATAATCGTAGTTAATCCGAGATCAGAATACCAGGTGAGAATACCTCCTGAGCCTGCTGTTGCCGTTAGATCAGCCATAACATCGCCATTACAATAGGTTGCATTTGTGCCTGCAATAGGAGCCGCTGGTGCACCTGGAGTAGTTATTATCAATGTATCTCCAGTTATTATGCAACCATTAGAGTCAAATACTACTACTGAATAATTTCCGGTAGATAACCCCGTAAAAATTCCACTGCCAAAGAAAGTAGAACCTCCATCAATAGAATATTGTAAAGGTAGCGTACCACCACTTGCAGTGATTGTGATCGTTCCGTCACTTGCACCACAAACAGAAACATTTGTTGATGATGCTGAATCAATGGATAGAGCAGGAGTGACTATAATGATCATATCATCTGTAGAGTTGGTACAAGAGCCATTTGAAATGATCCATCTTAAAACAGTTGTATCACCAACCAAAAGACCTGTAACAACTGATACAGGCGATGACGGAGTGGCGATGGTAGCTGTGCCTGAAACAACAGTCCAGGTTCCTGTTCCTATAACGGGTGAATTACCTGCTAATATAGCAATGGTGTCATAGCTGCAAAGAGTCTGGTCAGGTCCGGCATTAGCAGTAGTAGGTAGTAGATCCACCGCAATTAACATTGTGTCAACAGAACTTGTACAAGACCCGTTAGAGATAGTCCACGTTAAAGTAGCTGAAGCACCAGCAACGAGGCCTGTAACACCTGATGTAGGTGATGTAGGAATAGTGACTGTAGCTGTACCTGAAACAACAGCCCATAATCCCGTACCTACTGCAGGTGTATTACTGGCAAGTGTTGTGGTAGTAATATTACATAGATTCTGGTCAGGGCCTGCATTTGCAACTGTAGGTAGTTGATCAACATTAATAATTACAGAATCAATAGAGTTCGTGCATGAACCGTTTGAGATCGTCCATGTCAAAGTAGCTGACGCACTGGTTATTAGTCCGGTAACACTTGACGTAGGTGAAGTGGGTGTAGTGATCGTAGCTGTACCGGAAACAACAGCCCAAATTCCCGAACCTACAGCAGGTGCATTACCAGTAAGTGTCGTTGTAGTAACATTGCATAAGTTTTGGTTGGGGCCTGCGTTGGCGGAAGTTGGCAGAGCATCAACAGAAATCACCGTAGTGTCTACTGAACTTAGACAAGACCCATTAGAGATTGTCCATGCCAAAGTAGCTGAAGCACCGTTTATTAGTCCGGTAACCCCTGATGCTGATGAAGCGGGTGATGTGATCGTAGCTGTACCGACAATAACAATCCAAACTCCCGTACCTACTATAGGCGTATTACCGGCAAGTGTGGTTGTTGTAACATTGCACATGTTCTGATCAGGGCCTGCATTGGCAGTTGTGGGCAGTTGGTCAACGTTAATAATGACAGAATCAACTGAGGTAGGGCAAGAGCCGTTAGAAATAGTCCATGTTAAAGTAGTTGAAGCCCCGGCTATTAGTCCTGTAACTCCTGATGCAGGTAAAGCAGGGGAAGTTATTGTAGCTGTACCGGAAACGACAGTCCATAATCCAGTACCTACTGCTGGTGTATTACCAGCAAGTGTTGTGGTAGTGATATTACATAGGTTTTGGTCAGGGCCCGCATTGGCAGTTGTAGGTAGTTGGTCAACTGTGATGATGACTGAATCAACGGAGCCTGGGCATGAGCCATTAGATAACGTCCATGTTAAGGTAGCGGATGCACCGACAATAAGTCCTGTAACTCCTGATGCTGGTGAAGCTGGTGTGGTGATCGTAGCTGTTCCTGAAATGACAGCCCAAATTCCTGTTCCTACTACTGGCGTATTACCTGCAAGTGTGGTTGTGGTAACATTGCATAGGTTCTGGTCAGAGCCTGCATTAGCAGTTGCGGGCAGTTGGTCAACGTTTATATTGACAGTATCCACCGAGTTTGGGCATGAACCATTAGAGATTGTCCATGTCAAAGTAGCTGACGCACCGGTTATTAGTCCGGTAACACCTGATGTAGGTAAAGCTGGTGTGGTGATCGTAGCTGTTCCGGAAACGACAGCCCAAATTCCAGTTCCTACGGCAGGCGTATTTCCTGCAAGTGTGGTTGTGGTAATATCACATAAGTTCTGGTCAGGGCCTGCATTGGCAGTTGTGGGCAACTGATCAACATTAACAATGACAGTATCAAAAGAGCTTGGGCATGAGCCGTTTGATATCGTCCATGTTAAGGTAGCGGATGCACCGACAATAAGTCCTGTAACTCCTGATGCTGGTGAAGCTGGTGTGGTGATCGTAGCTGTTCCTGAAATGACAGCCCAAATTCCTGTTCCTACTACTGGCGTATTACCTGCAAGTGTGGTTGTGGTAACATTGCATAGGTTCTGGTCAGAGCCTGCATTAGCAGTTGTGGGCAGTTGGTCAACGTTTATATTGACAGTATCCACCGAGCTTGGGCATGAGCCATTAGAGATTGTCCATGTCAAAGTAGCTGACGTACCGGTTATTAGTCCGGTAACACCTGACGTAGATGAAGTGGGTGTAGTGATCGTAGCTGTACCGGAAACGACAGTCCAAATTCCAGTACCTACGGCAGGAATATTTCCTGCAAGTGTGGTTGTGGTAATATCACATAAGTTCTGGTCAGGGCCTGCATTAGCAGGTGTTGGTGTTTGATATACTAAAATAACAACAGAATCATAAGGACTTTGACAACCGTTAACAGTTTGAGTTACATAGTAAATAGTAGTACCTATACCTGGAAAAATAGCAAAAGGAGAACCAGTTCCTATCAAAGTGGTAAGTCCCGCATCAGAGAACCATTCTATACCGGTACCTGTAGCAGTGAGGTCAGCAACAGGGTCACCACTGCAATAGACTGCATCAGTTCCTGCTGTTGGTGCGGCAGGAATCGGATTTACAGTTACAGTAACAGTATCTTCACTGTCACAGTTATCAGTATTAGTTCCAATTACTATATATGTAGTGGTTGTAGATGGTGAAGCAGTAACGGTATCACCTGAAGTGGTATCTAAACCTGTGGATGGTGACCATGAATAATTATCTGCTCCACTGGCAATTAACAAAGTAGATTGTCCTGTACATATTGTATCGCCTGGAGGTGTAACCGATACGATTGGATTGACATTTACACTCACTGTAACAGTACCAGTATCTGCACAACCAGGACTTGTTCCTATTACAGTATAAGTGGTAGTCGTTGAAGGAAATGCGATCACAGAGGAGCCGGTACCAGCGCTTAAGCTTGCTGAAGGTGACCATGAATAGGTTGTAAATCCTCCACTGGCATTTAATGTTGTAGAATCCCCTTCACATACAAAAGATGAGGGGCTTAACGTTAGGGTTGGACAAGCATCAATAACATTTAGTCTTACAAAAGAAGTTGAACTTAGTAATGACCAGGTTCCTGTACCGGCTGTATCTCTTAAAAATGATGTATATGATGGCTGATCAATATCACTTCCACTTGCCACAGCAACTGTATCATCAAAGTTAGGCTGGGCGATAACAGCGAGGTAAGCTGCAGGTGCAAGGATTGGAGTAATTAAGAATGGCAAGGTAATAAATCCAGAATTGATATTACCTACCTGAATAGTATAGTTGGCAGAAGAATCAATCGGTGTTAACGATCCGTCATATAGCTTAGCTTTAATTATACTACCGGCAACAGTAGCAGGATGAAGGTAAACGGAAACAGATAATGCTTCAGCCGAATTAGTGATTTCAAATGTATTGCCTAACTCGTAACTATTCCCTGCTCCGTTCCATAAACCTGCACCGGTATAATTACCGTTATCTCTGGCATATACAGAATCGGAAACCACAAATGTGGCTGAATCAGAATTATCAGGGGGGAACTGTTCTGCTTCGTTTTGAGACAGTGTAAAGTCCATATTATAGTTGCCACCGGGCGAAGGCGTAAAGGATGTTGTCATGGTTAATAGTGAATCGGTTCCGGGTGATAATGTAACGCCTGCAGGGCTGGCTCCGGAATAAGTACCACTACCGGTTATGTTAACACTAAGTATAACGTTGTTTTGAGGATCAGCGCCATTATTAGCACACCTACCTTCAAAGAATATGGAATCTATCTGGCTCTCAGGAATTGAAGAATAATAATCTACCGTATTAAGAGCAACATCATTATTATAAGGTGTATAAACAAAATTTGGACGAATAACAAATGCAAGTTGAAACCCACCTAAATTTTCAAGGTTATTGAACGCCCCGCCATTAATACTGGCAAAGGTTGTATTAGGTGTATAAATATTATCAGAGTAAACACCAAATAAACTGTCACTTGGAGCATTGAATGCTTCAAGCGCTACAAAATAGGTGCCTGCAGCCAGAACTAAAGGCCCCCCGTTGATTGGCAGCGTTAATATTGCAGAAGGCATATCTCCGGATGTAAGCGTATAATTACTTGATGCACCAAGCAAGGTGTTCGGTAATCCAGCTGCCATATTATAAACTACTAATCTCATAACAGCGCCAACATTACCTGATACCCAGCATGTAATACTTTTCAGATTGTCTGTCGCTTGAAGTTGGTATGTTTGTCCAAAAATGTAATCATTACTGTCACCAGCCCATAGTGAACCCGAACCAGTGCCATCATCCCTTGCATAAACGGTATCTGTTACTTCAAAAGAACTGGACAGAGTATTGTTTCCCGGAACACAATCTGTTGAGTCCTGAGTAACAAGAAAATCAACATTATAAATACCTTGCCATGGTGGGGTATAAGTTGTGGATATTGTGAAATTTTGACTTGCTGCAAATGGTATGTTAGCAGGGGGGGGTAGAACTACCGGAAAACGAGTCATTACCTGTTACATCCACATTTAAGACGGTACCGCTTTGTGGATTAAGACCGTTATTAACAACCCTGCCCCCAAAGGTAATGGGAGAGGCATGAGCAGCGGGGGTTATAGTATATTCTCCGCTGTAAATTGAATCTAAGGCAAGCTCGTTTCCATGCTGCTTATTCACTGTGATATCATCAACACAAAATCCATATCCCCAGTTACCAAAGTCTGCATAAAAGAACCTGATGCGTACATCATTCATATTATCATAAGCGCTTAAATCTACTGAAAAAGTAGTCCAGCTCTTAATTTTAGGGACAGTGAAAATTTTATTCCACGTAAAACCACCATCAGTGCTTACTTCAACAAAAGTAGTATCTTGATATGCTGGTGTTGGATCATCTTCGCTATAAGAGGTGAAGGTTAAAAAATAACCTGAAAGTCCTGTAAGGTCAATGCTGGGCATTTGAAGGTAATCTGCAGATTTATTACAATTGCAGTTGTCATCATTGGTATAGGCAAATTGTGTATGAGGTGGGATAGTAAAAAAACCGCTGCTTGCTGTTGCATTATCTCCTGTTTTAAAAAGATCACTTCCAGCTTGCCCATAGGTAGTCCATCCTGCAGGTAATGCGGGGATAACTACTCCCTCAAAATCTTCAGATAATATCACCGCACCACACCCTTGCAGTGGAACCACTTCAATATAATCTGTTTTAGTCATAACATCTGAACCAAATCCATTGCTTACGGTCAAAGTAACCGTGAATAATCCAATCGAATTAAAAGTAATGACTGGATTTTTAACTGTGGAAGTATTTGGTGTACCGCCACCCCCAAAGTCCCATGACCAGGTAGCAGGAACACCTGTTGACAAGTCTGTAAAAGTAATATCAGTGCCGGTAACAACAAAAGTAGCGCTGGCAGTAAAATCAGCAGTAGGAGGGCCAGTGGCTTCACAACCACCTGAGGTTTTCAAGCTTACCCTTGTAGTATTTAAAAAACCGTTCATTCTTGAAGCCTGACCCAGGGAAAACATGTTTTGACAGGCCTCATTAGTATAATCCATATAGTTCATAAACATATCATCCGAGCCACATGATGCTTGTGGAAATGCAGGACATAACCCGAAATAATTATCTCCCTGGTTAGGTGTATCTCCTACCAGGTCGCTACCTGTACATGCACCTCCATCATCTCCCCAAATATGACGCAGGCCCAGCCAGTGACCAACCTCATGCGTAGCGGTTCTGCCTTTGTTGAATGAAGGAGTGAATGGAGCCCTCCCGATTGTTGTATAGTCACATACTATACCATCTGTTGAAGCCGGTCCCCCTGGGAACTGGGCATAGCCGCCTAAACCTGACACTAAATCACATACCCAGAAATTCAGATACTTATCCCTGTTCCAGGCATTTTTACCTCCCTGAGCATCAAATTTCACGTCATTATTTGTAGAAAATGGTCCATGAGTAGTAGATGTTCTGGTAATTCCACTGGTAGCAAATCCGCCCGGGTCTTTTGTGGCAAGGCAAAATTCAATTTCAGCATCTGCTGCAATTGATTTGAAAACAGAAGGCGTATTGGATGTATCGGTATTTAAACGTCTGAAATCCTCATTTAAAACATCTAATTGCGAATTAATCTGAGCATCGGAGATGTTTTCAGAACCATTATTATACACTACATGAAACACAACAGGGATCGTTATTATTATCTGGGCTTGCTTACTTGTATTCTGATTATTAATCCATTGCCGGAGCGTTGTTTCGTTTTTTTGCATTTGATACGCAAGCCCTGGATTTTTTGATTTCAGGTATTGCATGTACTGAGTTGTACCGCACCTGTCTACATTCACAAAACTACCATCTTTGTTTTTTTTGGATATAGTGGTTTTTGTTGGTACGATTTGTTTTTGAATAGACTGGATTTTGCTAACGGGATTACCTGTTAGCTTCCTGATTTTGTATTGCTGAGCAAACAATGCAAATGATACAAAACCCAATAACAAAAATAGATTAAGTTTTTTCATGATCGTATGGTATTAGAGTAACTCTAAAAACTCAAAATTGAGTAAAAACATTAGGGCATCTCTAAAAACTACATATTTTTTAAAACACACACCTTGCCCCTCTTGATAGAGGGGAATGTATGGTGTAGTTTTTAGAGATGCCCATTATTAAATGTAAGGGGAAAAAATGTTAAAAAGAATAGGAAACAACTTAATACTCTTGTAGCAACAATTTAGTTTTGCAACATTAATTTGTAATAAATAGATTCTTTCGTTATTAATCAACAAATGGTTATAT
>VRUD01000017.1 GCA_019456305.1 Cytophagales bacterium
CAAAAATATGTATTTTTGCCACATCTAATTGGAGTTTCTATAAATATTTCATTAAACCTTTTGCTAATACCTATGTATGGAATCAAGGGAGCGGCTTTTTCTACATTAATATCCTATTTTAGTCTAATAATTTTACCTCCTGTTTTTATTCCTAAGATCAGAAAACCTTTTTATATGATATATAGATCATATCTTCATATATTTACCAACTCATATAATTTGATTAAAGATATTAAAGAATTAAAAAACAAAAAAATGTATTAATATAGTAACAATTGAAAAAAATGAAAGTAGTAATATTTGCAGGAGGAATAGGCACAAGAATTTCTGAAGAATCTCACTTCAGACCCAAGCCTATGATTGAGATCGGTGAAAAACCAATTTTATGGCATATCATGAAACTCTATGAATTTTATGGGCATAATGATTTTATTATATGCCTTGGATATAAAGGTTATATGATCAAGGAATATTTTATGAATTATTTTATGCATAATTCTGATGTTACAATTAATTTAAAAAACAATAAGGTAGAAATACATCAAACAGATACTGAATCATTTAAAATTACTCTTCTTGATACCGGATTACATACTAAAACTGCCGGACGTTTGAAAAGGGTACAAAGTCATATTGGAGAGGAAGATTTTATGCTCACTTATGGTGATGGCCTTTCTGATATTAACATTAAGGATTTAGTAAAATTTCATTTTTCTCATGGTAAAATTGCTACTATAACAACTACACAGATCATTGACAGGTATGGAATATTAGATACTGAAGGAAATAACGTGGTACATAGTTTTAAGGAAAAACCAAAACAAAGCGGTTCATGGATCAATGGTGGATTTTTTGTTTTAAAACCAGATGTTTTCAAATATCTCAAAGATGATGCCGATTCTGTGATGTGGGAACAGCAACCGCTTGAAGATTTGACAAGAGAGGGACAACTGGCAGCATTTAAGCATACAGGCTTCTGGAAGTGTATGGATGCAATCAGAGATAAAATTGAATTGGAGCAATTGTGGGAAACCGGTAACGCCAAATGGAAAATATGGAAATGAAAGAAGAAAATGAAACCACGAATTACACGCCTGCGTGCCGAAACTTGTGTCAGCCCGTACTATGGCGTGCAGGCACTAATTTCACTAATTATCTTAGTGCCCGCCTGCCATAGGCCCTTGGCGGGCAGGTAATTCGTGAAATTAGTGGTTAAAAAAACTATAATATTAATGAGTATAAAACTTTTCAATGGAATATATAAAAATAAGACCGTACTGATAACAGGCCATACCGGATTTAAAGGTTCCTGGCTTTCATTATGGCTAAAAAAATTAGGCGCACATATTATTGGATATTCTTTAAGAGAATACCCTAATACAGATCATTTTTTTGACCTGAAACTTGATATAGAAAACATATTTGCTGATATAAGAGATATGGACATGTTAAAAAAAACGATTATTACATATAAACCCGATATAATATTTCACTTAGCTGCTCAGTCATTGGTTATAGAATCATATAAAAATCCGGTTTTAACATACGAAACCAATGTCATGGGCACTTTAAATTTGCTTGAAGCAGCCAGGAATTGTCAGTCGGTAAAAGCGATAGTCAATGTAACAACTGATAAAGTTTATGAAAATAAAGAACAGGATTTAGGATATAAGGAAACGGATAATCTCGGAGGTTTCGACCCTTACAGTTCATCCAAAGCTTGTTCTGAAATATTAACGTCTTCTTACAGGAATTCATTTTTAAATAACTCTATCCACGAAATTTTGATAGCTACTGCAAGAGCCGGTAATGTAATAGGAGGTGGAGATTGGGCTAATGACCGCCTGATCCCTGATATTGCCAGAGCAGTTATTAAAAAAGAGAAAGTTAAAATCAGAAATCCCGGTTCAGTTCGTCCCTGGCAGCATGTGCTGGAGCCATTATCAGGTTATTTGTTATTAGGACAAAAACTTCTGGAAGGTAAGGAAGTGTTTGCTTCAGCATGGAATTTTGGCCCTGATGATAAGACCCGTGTTGAAGTGCAAAATGTAGTTAAACTTATACAACAATATTGGGATAAAGTTGAATTTAAAACCAGCGCCAAAGAACAGGATGTGTTCCATGAAGCTGATTTTCTCAGACTTGACAGCTCAAGAGCAGCTAATGATCTTAAATGGGCGTCTGTATGGGATCTTAATAAAACCATTAAAAAAACTGTTGATTGGTATAATGAATATATAACATCAAAAAGGATTTGTACCGTGGATGATTTAGACCAATATGTAAATGATGCTAAAACACAACGGTTAGTTTGGCATTAGACTTTTATCATGCAATTTATTGAAACAGAATTAAAAGGCGCTTATATTATTGAAATAGAACCTCATACTGATGAGAGAGGTAACTTTGCAAGAACTTTTTGTGCCAATGAATTCAAGCAACACGGATTGAATTATAATATGGTTCAGAGTAATCTTTCAATATCTCTACATAAACATACGCTAAGGGGCATGCATTATCAGATAAATGACTTCCAGGAGGTAAAATTGGTGCGTTGTATCAAAGGAAAAATATGGGATGTAATAATAGATATTAGACCCCGATCCGAAACCTATTGTCAATATGAATGTGTTGAATTATCAGAAAATAATTTAAAAATGCTGTATGTGCCGGAAGGTTTTGCTCATGGCTTTATTACGCTTGAAGATAATTGTGAAGTTGCTTACCAGGTATCAAATTTTTACAGTCCTGAAAATGAAAGAGCAATAAGATGGAATGATCCTGAGTTTTCCATTAAATGGCCTACAAATGATCCTATTTTGTCTGAAAAAGATAAAAATTATCAGGATTTTGAGAGGCTGGCAAAAAATTAAAATATAATATGAAAATCAGATTGTTTAAACCAAGTATTGGTCAAGACGAAATCAATGCAATAAAGGAAGTGTTTGATAGATCCTGGCTGGGTTTGGGACCTAAGGTCGGAGAATTTGAAAAAAAATGGTCAAAATATATTAATTGCGTTACCTCTGTAGCTGTTAATTCCGGAACAGCAGCTTTGCACCTGGCATTGGCAGCATTTAACTTTCCTAAAGGTTCCAAGGTACTGGTTCCTGTAATAACCTTTATTTCTACTGCATCTGCTGCACTTTATAATGGGTTGGAGCCTGTGTTTGTGGATATTGATGAGAATACCCTGGGTTTGGATTTAGAAGATTTAGAAAGAAAAACAACCGAAGACTGTGTTGCTATAATGGCTGTTCACATGGGTGGGCATCCCTTACCAATGGATAAAATTATGGAGTTTGCAGATCGAAAAAATTTAGTAGTAATTGAGGATTGTGCTCATTGCGCCGGTGGCGAATTTTTGGGTAAAAAATTGGGTACATGGGGACATATCGGATGTTTTTCTTTTGAAGAAAAAAAAAGCATGACTACCGGAGATGGCGGTATGATCTGTTCAAATGATGAAAAACTCCTTAAGCCTTTGTATGCAATGCGATGGATTGGAATTGATAAGGATACCTGGAAAAGAAGTGCAAAATACACCGGCAAAGATTTAGACGCCCGCCACTGGTATTATGAAATTGCGCTGCTTGGATACAAATACAATATGAACGATCTATGTGCATCTATCGGTCTGGTTCAATTAAACAAGATTGATTTGATGAATGCCAATCGTCTCAAAGCGATAAAACGCTATGTTGAGGGGCTAAAAAATATAAATTATCTCACTCCTTTATTACCCTATGATCTTAGCAAAAACTCATCTTACCATATATTTGGTTTAAGAAGTGATAAGCGGGATGCTCTTATGATGTATTTAAAAAACAAGGATATTGCAACAGGATTGCATTATACTCCTTTAAATCAGCATCCACTTTTTAAAACATTTCAAGATGACACCCCAATTGCTAACAAAGTATATAAAAAAATTATGACGCTGCCTTTATTTTCAGATATTACCGAAGAAGAGGTAGATTATGTGATTGAAAATATAGTACAATTTAATGAACATTATGACACAAATTGAAATATTTGAAACTTCATTTGCAAATTACAAATAATGATGAACTTTATGAAAAAGCAGCAATTCTTAACAATCATGGACAAGATCCTAAAATTAATAAGACCTTTTGGATGGCACAATAAGGCTATAAATATAAAATGTCTAACTTGCAAGCTGCCATGGGCTATGCACAAATAGAAAGGGCAGATGAATTGGTGATTAAAAAAAGAGAAATCTGTTTCTTACAGTATTTATGATAGAGGCGTTGATCTGCCGAGTTGCTATGATACAAGCAGTGACAATGTGCAGCGTGTAGTGGAACAGGTAAAAAGTTTTGTTTTTTCTAAATAATCGGTTTTGCAGAAACATGAAATATTAATTGCCGGAATTGGAGGTGCATCTTTAGGGACTGAAATAGCTAAATGTTTAGCTTTAGCCAATCGTTATCAAATTTTTGGCTGTGATATTTCCCCATTAGCTTATGGGCATTTTATGAATTTATTTCAGCAAACATTTCTAGCAAATGATAAAAATTACATTGAATCAATTCTAAATATTTGTAAAAAGCATAAAATATTTTACATTATCCCTGGCGGAGAGCTTCCTATGACATTGCTTGTTGAGGAAGAAGATATTCTTAAAGAAGAGAAAATTACCCTGGTTTCTAATTCTCCTTACGTAGTAAAAACATTTTCAATAAAAAAAGAAACTTTTGTAAAACTAAAGCAGTTTGGATTTGCGATTCCTGAAACGATAGAATATAAAACAGAAAAAGATTTAGACCAAATACCTTTCCCATGCATTATTAAACCATCAGTTGGAACAGGTGGAAGTGATTCGGTATTTTTAGCAGCCGATAAAAAGGAGTGCTCGGTAATGGTTGAAATATTAAAACGTAATAAAAGATCAATCATACTTCAGGAATATATATCCCTTGATGAGGGTGAATTTACCATTGGTGTTTTGTCATTACCGGATAAGACGATAGTCGGTTCCATAGCTATGAAACGTATTTTTAACACTAAATTATCAATAGCTCATAAAAGTAATTTAGGGCTTATTTCCAGTGGGTATAGCCAGGGATTAATTGATGACTTCCCTCAATACAGAAAAACAGCGGAAAAAATAGCTGTATCTATTGGCAGTAGGGGACCTATTAATATTCAGGGCAGAGTAAAAGATGGAAAATTTATACCATTTGAAATTAATCCCCGGTTTTCTGCTTCTACCTATTTACGCACTCTGGCGGGGGTGAATGAAATAGATGTTTATTTACAATATTTGATTCATAATAAATACGATGATAGTTGTTATCGCAATATTAAAAAAGGATATTATTTAAGGAGTTTTACTCAAGAATATGTTCCTGGTAAAGTAAAATAAGAATGATTAGATGGATTACAGATGAGATTGGTACAGGCCCTTATGGAGAAACAGACAAGACTGATGCAGAGATTATTGATGTTAGAGACTTGGTTGATAAACGTGGTAATTCTCCAGATTTAATAAATAATAAAATTGATGCGGCATTAGCATATTTAGAATTAAATAAGAAAATCATTATTTGCTGCGATTATGGAATGTCAAGAAGCAATGCTATTGCTATAGGTGTAATTTCAAAATGGTATAAAATTCCCTTTAATGAAGCAATTAGACAAGTTGTTAAAGCTACCAACGAAACCCAAATAAAGATTCAGGTCATTAATGTTGTCCGTAATGCAATAGAAAATAATAATTCTAAAAAGATCAAGAAAAACAGAATAGACAAAATTTTAGTTACAGGGGGAACGGGTTATATTGGTTCTAATTTAATTGCCCAATTAAAAGGTAAGTATAAAATATTTGATCCATCCAGTCAGGAAATTGATATCATTAATGATTTAGTAGAATTAGATTTAAAAGTAAAAGAAGAGCACATAGATTGTTTGATACATTTAGCTAATCCAAGGATCGTCAATACCAACAATTCTATTGGAGAATCAATGGTAATGATAAAGAATATGTTGGATATTTGTGTAGAAAATAATTGCTGGTTGGTTTATCTGTCCAGCATGGATATTTATGGTTCATATAAAAACAATGATCTAATAGTAAAAGAAAACCGTACTCCTTTTCCGAATGGAATAAATGGAGAAACTAAGTTTCTTTGTGAATCATTAATTAATCATTATCAAAAAAAGTTTAATTTAAGAGCAACAGTGATCCGAATTAATAATGTTTATGGCCCGGGCAGCAAAAAACCGAGATTTTTATATGATTTTATTCATAAAGCAAAAAATGATTTACTTATAACTGTCCATAAATATTTCAACGGTTATCCTAAAATAGACTTGCTTAATATTAATGACTTGATTTCATGTATTTTATCTGTTTTAAAAAAGGGATATAAAGGTGAATTGAACATTGGAAGCGGTCAACTGGTTACAACAAAAGATTTAGCGAGTTTAATTATAAATCAATTGGATTCTAAAAGTAAAATAGGCATTCATCATATTCACGTTAAAAATGATAATTTTGTTGTTGATATGGCTAAAGTCTTAAAAGAAATTCAATGGAAGCCAGGAATTTCTCTTTCTAAAGGACTTAATGATATAATCCTCACTTACACAAATAACTAATACTATGGAAAAAAATACAACAGAAAAAGAAAGACAAGAGCAATATCCATGGTCAAGAACTAAATATCATAACGAATATAATTATTATTTAGCCAAATATAAAGTAGAATCTTGCATGGAGAACTCGCAAGGGACGAGTTTATTAGATATGCCCTGCGGAGATGGTTTAATGACAAAGATGTTTGCAAAAAAATTCGACAGAATTGTTGGTGTTGATGCTTCAGGCATTCATTTAAAAGAAGCTAAAAAACGTGTGCCTGATGCCGGGTTCCATGAGTGCCTTATTGAAGAACTGGAATTGAATGAAAAATTTGACTCTGTTTTTATGCTCGATATCCTTGAACATGTTATTGACCCGGTTGGGTTGTTAAAAAAAGCTGCAACATTTATGAAAGATGATGGTGTATTAATTGTTCACGTTCCAAATGCAAATGCCATAAACAGAAAAATTGCAGTAAAGATGGGCACGCTTAAAACTTGTGATGAACTCTCACCTTGGGATATAAATATAGCAGGCCACAGAAGATCGTACACTTTGGAAACCTTAAGTGAAGATATTTTAGCTGCAGGCTTAAAAATTAAAAAAACAGGTGGGATTTTTTATAAAATGTTTTCAACACCGCAAATGGACTGGATTTTGAAGAATGGATTATGGAATGCAGGTCATGGATGGGGTAGGCAGGGTGTTGATAACGTAGATTGGAAATCGGAATTTTGTAGAGCATGTTATGAAATTGGCAAAGAAAGACCGGAAGATTGTAATGTAATATTTGTATGTATAATCAAATAGTTATGGAAGAATTGAAGGAATTTGAAAGAAAGAAATTGAATAATATTGAAAATCTGTCTAAAGATATTGTTCTTAAAAAGGCAGGTATTGATTTTTTAAAAAATACTTCCAAATATAATTATACTTATAATTTCACCTGGATGGGAGTGCCAATTATTCAAGTACCTCAAGATATGATTGCCATGCAGGAAATTATTTGGGAAGTAAAGCCAGACTTAATCATAGAGACAGGAATAGCACATGGAGGTTCATTAATTTTTTATGCGTCCTTGCTTGAGATGATTGGTAAGGGTGAAATTGTAGGCATTGATATAGATATCCGCGATCATAATCGGGAAGTGATTGAAAATCATCCGATGTTTAAAAGAATTAAACTTATAGAGGGCCCTTCCACCTCCGAAAATGTTTTGAATCAAGTAGAAAACATTGTTGAAAAAAATCAAAAAGTTTTGGTATCATTAGATTCTGATCATACACACGATCATGTATTAAAGGAGTTAGTGTCGTATTCAAAGTTTGTTTCACAAAATAGTTATGTAGTTGTTTTTGATACAGCAATAGAAGATATGCCTGAAGATTTCTTCTCAAACAAAAATTGGGGAAAGGGAAACAACCCTAAAACCGCAGTGTGGGAATTTTTGAAAAATAATGATAAATTTGTTATTGATAAGAATATCGAAAACAAATTGTTGATTACTGTTGCGCCTGATGGATATTTAAAAAGAATAAAATAAACTCCTTAAATAATTATACTATTATGCCTTTAATCAATATAATCATACCCACCCGCGAAAGAGCTGATACACTTTATTGGACGATAAAAACCTGTTTAAATCAGAATTACAATAATTACAAGATCTGGGTAAGTGATAATTGCAGCACAGATAATACTGCAGAAATTGTCCATAATTTCAATAATCCTAAAATTATCTATTTGAAAACCCCCAAACGCTTTTCAATGACCCATAACTGGGAGTTTGCACTAGACCATATTGAGAGTGGATACGTAACATTCATCGGGGATGATGATGGATTAGTACCAGATACTTTGATCAATATTGCATATATTATTAAAAAACATCATATTGACGTAATTAAATGTGATCCTACTGTTTATCATTGGCCAAAATCTTCTATGGAACATAGACGAGGGGTTCTGTACGCCAGATTGCTAAAAAGTTATTTTTTTATTGACTCTCAAAAAGCATTGAACCATACCGCTAAAAAACTTGAAATTACCTTACCAGGTTTCCGCATGGGAAAATGTATTCCAATACTATATCATGGCGGAATTGCAAGTATGGATATTATAAATAAAATTAAACAAAGAGACACTACTTTTTTTCATTCTTCTATCCCAGACTGTTATGCAGGGATGATACTTGCCGGAGAAGTTGATAAATATATTTTTTGTCATTACCCATTTGCGATTTGCGGGATTTCTCACCATAGTAGCTCCATGTCCAATTACTTTAGAAATGATAAAGAAAAGTCAGCCTCTGTTAAAAAATTTTTTTCTGAAAATAATATGCCATTTCATCCAAATATTAAAGAAGTCGATACTTGGGCAATGGTGATAGCAGAAACATTATTGCAAGCAAATGAACAAAACCCAAAAATCCCAACCCCAGATATTAAAATGGTTCTAAAAAAATCAGTTGAAGAAGCGTTATTAAAACCTGATAAGATTTCTTATCAGAAAACTATCAATGCTACCAAAAATGTTGCAAAGATCAATGGCTTAACAGAATATTGTGAAAAAATAATCAAAAAAAATAAATATGTTATTAACTCTATAAACAAACCCATATCTGGATTTAATTATTTCCCAAAAACCATTACCTTAGATACAATAGATTATTTTTCAAACATATATGAAGCCAGCCTTTTGCTCTCAAATTTTATAAATAAAAAACCCGTGTATAGATCCTATTTTAAAACGCTTATTATCAAATACCTGGTAATTGGATTGAGAATATTAAAAAGAATAAAACATATAATTTATTTGTAAAATTCCCTTTCTCAGATATAGCTGTATAAAAAGTTCGTCCTGCTGTTGTCGTTTCTAGTAAATTTTAGTTTATAATTTAGGAGGAGGCAGAGATAATTCCTGCTCAATTATTTATAATGATAAATTTGTTATTGATAAGAATATCGAAAACAAATTGTTAATTACTGTTGCGCCTGATGGGTATTTAAAAAGAGTGAAGTAGAAATGAATATAAATATACAGAATTTGGACGATGTTCTTCAATTAGGCGAAGGTCAGTATATTAAATTCAAAAACTAATATGTTAAAATAAATCTCCCCTAACTATGTTGTTTAACTCCTTACAATTTCTAATCTTTCTTCCAGCAGTCATCATAATTTACTTTTCAATTCCTTATAAATGGCGTTGGCTGCTATTATTAATAGCAAGCTATTACTTTTATATGTGTTGGAAAGTTGAATATATAATTTTAATAATAATCTCTACATTAATTGACTTTTATGCAGGTATTCAGATGGGAAAGATCAAAGAGAAACATAAACGAAGAAAATATTTATATGTAAGTTTATTAACAAATTTAGGACTATTATTTGGATTCAAATATTTTAATTTTTTTAGTGAAAATGTACAACAGGTTTTTGATTATTTTAATATTTTTTATAATGTACCCCTATTTAATGTGCTGTTACCTGTCGGGATATCCTTCTATACATTCCAAACGTTGAGCTATACAATTGATATTTATAATGGCAAAGCAGAACCACAAACAAATTTAGGAATATTTGCTTTATACGTTTCATTTTTCCCTCAATTAGTTGCCGGGCCTATTGAACGTTCACAAAGATTATTACCTCAGTTTTTCCAAAAATTTGACTTTGATTATGATAGGGTAAAAAGCGGTTTATTATTGATGCTATGGGGATTTTTTAAAAAGCTGGTCATTGCTGACAGTATAGCCCGGTTTGTAGATACAGTTTATAATAATCCTGAAGCATCTGATGGTATAACAACATTATTAGCCACTTATTTTTTTGGTTTTCAGATCTATTGTGATTTCTCTGGATATTCTGATATTGCTATTGGCGCTGCTTTAATAATGGGCTATAAGTTAATGGAAAATTTCCGAAGGCCATATTTTTCTCAATCTATTGGTGAGTTTTGGAAAAGATGGCATATTTCTCTCTCAACCTGGTTTCGGGATTATTTTTATATCCAGCTTGGAGGTAATCGGGTTGTTAAATGGCGCTGGTACTATAACTTAATAGTCGTATTTCTGGTCAGTGGCCTGTGGCACGGGGCAAATTGGACATTTTTAATTTGGGGAGGATTGCATGGCTTTTATCTTGTTTTTAGTTTAATGACCCTAAAGGTTAGAAACACATTTACTTCCTTTATTGGTCTGGATAGAATACCAGCGCTAAACAGGCTCATAAGTATTTTTATTACTTTTAATTTAGTAATGTTTGCCTGGATATTTTTCAGGTCAAATTCTCTTAGTGATGCTCTTATTATAATTAGTAATATTGCCCAAACAAAGATTTCTTTTTCTTTATTTAATCAAGCAATGCTGTCGTTTGGAAGATTGGATTTTTTAATTTCTATTGCTGCAATATTATTAATGGAAGTTATTCACATAGTTCAGGAAAATAAACCCAATATAAGGTTAAGATTGTCAAATAAGCCTGTATTACTGAGATGGGGAATTTACACATTCCTGGTAATGACAATAATCCTTTTTGGCAAATTCGGTAAACAAGCATTTATATATTTTCAATTTTAAAACTAACAGATGGGAAGAAATTTATTTATAAAATTAGCTGCATTTACTTGTATAATATCAGTATTGTGCAGTTGTATTTTCTTTGGAGTGGCTCCTGATAAAGAAATATATACAGCTAGCTTAATTGACAAGCACAATTATATTAAAACGCTAAAATCCCCAAAAATTATTATTATAGGAGGTTCTAATATTGCTTTTGGCATAGATAGCAGAACTATTGAAAAAAAATTTGATATGCCTGTGGTAAATATGGGCGTACAAGGCAGCTTAGGATATGATTATATGCTAAATGAAATAAAAGAGTACATACATAGCGAAGACATTATATTGATCATACCTGAATATTTACTTTTTGATTATCCATTTTATAGGGGCGCATTTTATGATGCTATTGAAGTATTTCCACGTGCAATAACATATCTTGATAAACCTAAAATATATTCAGAAGTTGTAATATCATTTGTAATGGTATTACAAAATAAATTTAAAAGGATACTAATAAGGCAAATTAAAAAAAAGAGAAAAGGATTTTTTGGAAAAGGGGATGTGTATTATCGTAAGGCTTTTAATCAATATGGAGATGTTACAAGTCATTTACAGCTTGAAAGAAGAAAGAAATTAGCGGGGACAGGGATGAATAGATTTGAAAAGAATTATAAGGTTAATAGTGAATTTATTATTCTTACAAATAATTTTAGTAATTTTGTAAAAAATCATAATGCAAAAGCATTTTTTTTATTTCCATCTGTTGCAAAATCAGCCTACAAAAAGGAAATAGCAGAAACAATTTATAATCAATTAAAAAGCGAATTTCATGTACCTCTAATTTGTGTTCCTGAAAGGTATGTATTTGACGACACCTTATTTTTTGACACTGTTCACCATCATACACATCTGGGAAGAAAAATAAGAACTCAAAGAATAATTGAAGATTTATTGAATTCACTACATAAAAAGTTGTTGTGATTTTAGCAAAAATTCATAGTGAAAAAATTATTAGTAACCGGCTCAAGCGGATTAATAGGTTCTGAAGTAGTCACTTATTTTGACAAACTTGGGTGGGTGATTCATGGACTAGACAACAACATGCGTGCCGATTTTTTTGGTGAGAAAGGGGACACAAGATGGAATCAGCGCCGGTTGGAAGAAACCTGCCGGAACTTCAAACATCATGAAATAGATATCAGAAGCCGCAATGATATTTTAAAACTGATAGATACTTTAAAGCCAGATGTAATCGTGCATACTGCTGCGCAGCCAAGCCATGACCTGGCTGCCGGCAGGCCCTTTGACGATTTCGATGTGAATGCTGTTGGTACGCTCAATCTCCTGGAAGCTGCCAGAAGACACACCCCGGAAGTGATTTTCGTTTTTATGTCAACCAATAAGGTATATGGTGATGCTCCCAACAAACTGAACTTGAAGGAATTAGAAACCCGTTGGGATTATGCTGACAGAGCATATTACAATGGTATAAAAGAGGATTTTACGATAGATCAATCCAAGCATTCTTTATTCGGCGCTTCCAAAGCGGCTGCTGACATAATGGTTCAGGAATACGGCCGCTATTTTGGTATGAATACTTGTTGTCTGAGAGGTGGCTGCCTTACAGGCCCCAATCATTCCGGAGTTGAACTGCATGGTTTTTTGAGTTATCTGGTAAAGGTAAATGTAAGCGGTGGAGTTTACAACATCTATGGGTATAAGGGCAAGCAGGTAAGAGACAATATTCACGCTTACGATGTAGCACGTTTTATTGATCTCTTCATTTGTAACCCCAAAGCAGCAGAAGTTTATAATTTAGGCGGAGGCAGAGGCAATTCCTGTTCAATTTTAGAAGCATTCAGATTAACAGAAAATATATCAGGTAAAAAAATGAAGTATGAGTATATTGAAAAAAACAGGGAAGGGGATCATATTTGCTATATTTCTGATTTATCTAAAATGAAAGCTCATTATCCTGAATGGGATATAACTAAAAGTCTGGATGATATTGTTGAAGAGATCGTAGTGGCTTGGGAGCAAAAAGAATTGCCGATTGCCTGAATTACTAACCCTACACAAAAAATAGAATTTATTTTATCAATTGCAAATAATGGCACTCCAAAAAATATTGCTTGTTTCCTGGGGTATACTTCCCTATAAAGGAGGCTCTTCATTTATTATTGAGAAATTAGCCAAGCAGTTTTCTCCTGATGAAATGGTTGTGCTTGGAGAAAAAGAAAGTAAACCAATTATTCGTGATAGCGGGTTGCCTGAATTCTATTACTGCCCAACTTCAATAAGTTTGAAAGGGAGAGGGAAAAGGTTTTTTGTCTTAATCCGCTGGCTATTATTCCCAATTTTACTTTTTCGCATGTATAAGATTGTTAAAAAAGAATCTTGTAGGGTAATATTAGCAGTTTTTCCTGACGAATACTATCTTTTTGCCGCATATTTAGTAGCAAAACAAAAAAAAATAGACCTTTATACATATTTTCACAATACTTACCTTGAAAACAGGAATGGTTTTATATCCACAAAATTTGCAAAATGGCTCCAACCACGAGTATTCTCCCTATCAAAAGTGGTGTTTGTAATAAGCCAGGGAATGAAAAATTATTATGAAAATAAATACAAAAGGATTAGATTTGAACCCTTACTTCACACTTTTGATAAATATTTGTCTGATAAGTATAAAGAGCCCTTTATAGAAACCAGTAAAAAGAATATTAAACTTGTTCTGGTAGGTAATTTTAATCAATCAAATGTTGAGGCTACAACCAGATTGTTGAAAGCGATCGAAAAAAATAACAGCTATAAAGTTAGTATCTATACCGCTGTACCCAAGTGGTTGTTAAATATAAGAGGAGTTAAAAGTAAAAATCTGATTTATAAAGGTTTTATAGATGACGACAAATTATTATCAGAATTACAGTATTATGATATTATGCTCTTAACACATGGATTTAGTGGATTATATGGCGATGTTGAGTATCAGACAATTTTTCCTACACGTACTATTCCTTTTTTGATATCGGGTAAACCAATTTTTGCTCATAGCCCTAAAGAAAGTTTCTTAAATCAATTTCTCAGAAAATATGATTGTGCTGAAATTGTTGATCAACCGGATGAAGAAGTGATTGTTGAAACACTCGACAGACTTGTGGATAGTCCCCAAAGATGCAGGCAGCTTGTTAAAAATGCTTTTAAGGCAGCGGATCAATTTTATGGGCCAAATGTTGCAAAGAAATTGAAAAGTATTATATTAAATTACAACTGAATTACAGCAGAAAAATGAACCGCCTGTTAAAATTCCTCCTTTATCTCTACGTGTTTTTAATCCCTTTTGAACATATTCTGGTCAAAATGTATGATATCACAAACATTTTTAAACCATACAGGGTGACGGGCATTATTTTAACACTTTTTGTAGTAGTCAGCATTATTTTATCAAAAACCAGGCTGCGATTTGATAAATTTGATAAAGTATTGCTTTTTATTTATGTTTACGGCTTCATGGCGGGAATGATTTACTACGCTTTTGGTTATGGGAATTTATATTCCCTTACTAACGATGCACTATTAATATTTCAGACCTATTTTATTTTTGTGGCAATAAAAAATCTCCCTATAACGCACCAAAATATGCGGAATATTTTTTCTGTTTTCGTTGCAGCAGTATTTATTAATACACTTTATTTTCAATTATTTGTTACTGCTGATGCACTGACAAGGGAATCCGGCTTCTTCAAAAATCCTAACACGACTGCCTTATCTATAGTTATGTCGGTTTTTATTCTGATATATCAAATAATTAATGATATTAATTTTAAAAGATCATTTATTATTTCACTTAAAACAGCGTTGATCATTTTCTTTTTCTTCTCTATTTTTAATACCGGTGCAAGGGGAGCAGTAGTCGGATTATTTACCGGATCATTAATATTTTTTTATTTTAATTTAAAAACCACCAGATACAGGTTTTTCCACATGTTTATTGCCATAACCATTGCTTTAAGTGTTTATTATTTATATGATAAAAATATTGAAGCCGCATCAGCGTATTCTGTTCTGGGAAGATATCAAGGGGAACAAATGAAAGAGTCTTCCGGCAGGTTAGATATATGGAGAAGCGCATCACTTTTAGCCCTTGACCATTATTTTTTAGGAGTTGGCATTGCACAATACGCATCATATCATCATGAATATTTAGAAAAACTCTCTTATTTATTCACTCCTGAATTATTATCTCAAAGCTCACGGGGAACACATAGTGATTATTTAGCTTTATTTACAGAATTCGGGCTGCATAATTTGATACTTTTTCTTATGATCATTTTTTGGATTTTAAGAGACTTAGCTCAACTAATTAAGAGCTCTGATATGAATAATAAAATATATGTATTTTTTATTGCTGTTGTTGGTTGTTTAGTCGTGAATGGTATTTTTACTACATCGCTTAAAAGTCCTATTTATTGGCTGTTTTTTGCTTTAGCCACTTATATTATCACTAACTATCCTATCTTTAATCAAGGGATAATCGACAAGTCAGACTTTCGGGATGACACCGCGCAATAATAATGTAGCATTTAAAATAATAATTAACAAGATACCGGTTTAGTTGATACATCAGATATTTCTTTCCCTCCACCTGCTATAAAACTTTACCGGTAGCGTGGTCTATGTTGGATACTTATGATACTTATGCAACAAAAATTGTTCATCAATACAGGGGAAAAGATATTTTTCATTGGTTTTTGTCAGAAGGAATGGATCGCATAATACTTCATAATGGACGGGCAGGCTGGGTAAGTGTTACCGGCATCAAACGTTCAGATGAAGAAAGGGAAAAGTTGAAAATTGTTGAATCACAGCCAGGAGATATTGGTATTAAATAAGATTATAAACACCGTGTGCGGAATTTGTGGAATTGCAAATGTGCTGTGCTGCGAAGCGTTGGGGTCTTTCGGAAACGCGTCAATGGAAACCGAAATAAGGTCTTGCAGTTATACAAAAGGGTCTTGTCCTGATACAAACTTATCTTACAACGATTCATTTATTACGATAATATTTTTATAATTTTGAGCGTTTTTTCAAATGAAACATTAAAAAGTACCAAAGCAAAATGAAACATTTTATAATTGATACAGAAAAAAATCGAGTTAAGGACTTGGCTGAATTGGATGAAGATACAATAACAATTAGACGAATTGAAGCAGCCAATATGGATGAAGTGATGGACTCCTCATTGTTTATCAACACAAAGTATGACATGCGTTCATCTGGTAATGCCTTAACTCCTGGAGCTTTTGATGTTAGAACGGACAAGCAAACTGGGAAAGTTGCAGTTTTGCTTTCTCATCGAATTGAAGAGTGTCGGAGAACGACAATAGAGCAGCATGGGAAGGGTAAACTGACAGTATTTTACGAGACCTTAGATGATATTTTAAATGGCATAAAAAAAAAAGAGGAAGAAAGCAGAGTAAATATTAAAGAGGAAATTAAGAATTGGCAAAATGCAGTAAATGACCTGTTTGATACAATTTCAACGGATTGGTTGAAAAAATATGCTCCAAACATTACAACAAAAATGACGGGGATTAAAATTACAGAGGAGTTGACAGGACAATACGGTATCAATCAATTGCATATCAGCTTAATTAAGAACAAGGAAATTGTTCTTATTCCAAGAGCTACTTTTGTCATTGGAAGTCATGGAAGAATTGATATGATGATTAAGGGAATAAGACATGATCCGATAATGATTATTCGATTCAGAGGAAACGGCAAGGATAGGTGGGAAATTATTTTTGACCGTAATATTCGAGACAGGATAGAATTTAACAAGGCACAGCTTGAAAATATAATCACTGATGTTATCTACGGATAAATTCGAGGAATATTGTGAGGAGTTAGACAATTTGAAGGACTATTGTCAGGTCATAAAAACCGCTTCGCATAATGTTAAAACTAAGCTGGGAAAGGAAAGCTATTTAACTGATGAGAGGTTAGATGCTTTGATTGGTAAACCGACTTCTATTTTGGAAGCAGCTCTGGACAGAAAAACAACCATTGCTTGTTTCTTGTTGTATATTTCTGCATTTGAGAGAATATGTTTTCATATCTATGATGGCTCTCTGAAGAAGACAAAGGAATTTGTATCGAAAAATGGTCAGCAAAAAAGAGCCGGGGATATCCTGCTTAAAACCATCATGGATTTCTACTCGTTCAGTGAAGTCAAAAAGTTGTTTGGTGGAATATCTGACAAGGATAAAAAATATTTAGTAATACTGATTTGTTCTCGGAATTATTTTGCACATGGAGAAAAGAATGAGGGGGATTTGAACTATGATAAAAAAAGAAGCCATAAAGAAAAAGAGGCGGAGATTTTTGCTATGATAGAAGATTTGGATGAAATACATGAACGGTGCAAGGAGTTGTTAAAGTATCTACTATAATTTGCGGGTATGCAAAGCCAAGTTCATTTCAATTTTGCTTTGACCTATGAAAATAAAATGATTGTAAATCAAGAATAATATCTTCCAATGGTATTCCTGATAATATCATAATCTTTTTCATCAATCAGTTTTGCTTCAAAGCCGTATTGCGTTCTGTGTGCTTCATCAGCAATCACTACAATGATATTTTCGGTGATGGGTTTCAAATTACTTTTTCTTTTTTGGTGGATTTAGTTTCTTAACTGCCTTGTCAAAATCACTTTCAATTTCATTGTTGTAGAATTTTTGATTCCGTTCCACCATTCGTCCACCTTCTTTTCCAACTTGTAAGAAATCCTTACAAGTTGCCGCTTCATTCAATTCACCTTCTTCAAAAATATTTTTGAGGTGAATGGTTATGTTTTGTGGCGTAGTTTGAAACAGTTCTGCCATCAGTTTTTGCGTAAGCCAAACGGTTTCGTTTTCCAAACGAACTTCTAATTTGGTTTCGCCTGTTTCGGTGGTGTAAATTATTATTTGAGAATTATGCGTCATTGTGATTTTAATTTTTCATACTGCTTTCTTATTCTTATTGTTTCCCAACCCAGCGACTGCAAAATTTCAATCGCTGATTCTTCAATAATATTTTTGGAAGGATGAAGAACATATATTTAAACCTAAAAATCTAAATTAAAATGAAAGGTTATGTTTTAAATGGTTAATATTGTGATATAATGGCATAAATATAAGCATAAAATAAAAATACTATTTTTTCCATACACAATACCTTTCTCTTTTCATTCTTTTCAAAATATAAATATGTGCGGAATCTGCGGAATTGCCTCTCCCCTGAATTTCAATGAACGTGATGCTATTGTTCATAAAATGAACAATGCAATCACCCATCGTGGACCCGATGAAAACGGATTTTATTCTTCAGGATTTTGTACGCTGGCAATGAGCCGTCTGTCAATAATTGACCTGAAAGGCGGCAAACAGCCCATATTCAATGAAAATGATCAGTATTGTGTTATTTTTAATGGAGAAATATATAACTATAAAGAACTAAAAGAAGATTTAAGTTCAAAAGGGCATAAGTTTAAAACTAATACTGATACAGAAGTAATTGTACATTTATACGAAGAATATGGAGCAGATACGCCCAGGTATTTAAAAGGAATGTTCGCTTTTTGTGTCTGCGATATAAAAAATGAAGCGCTCTTTTTTGCCAGAGATCGTTTTGGTGAAAAGCCCTTATATTATTATTACAAAAAAGGGGTTGGAATAGCTTTTTCAAGCGAAATTGCGAGCTTGTTAAGTTACCCTGCCGTTCCGCGAATTCTTGATTTTGAAGCTTTAGGCTATTATCTGAAAGTAAGCATTGTTCCGGAACCTCTCACGTTGTTTAAAGATATCAAAAGCCTGCCTCCAGGATGCTGGCTTGAATATAAGGATGACAATATTAAAGTAAAATCTTATCATCAAATTGATTATGCACCTGATAAAAACCTAAAAACCATATCAGATGTCATAGACTTGATCAATCCTGTGCTTGAAAAGGCAGTAAAAAGACAGACAATAAGTGACGTACCTATCGGGGCTTTTTTATCAGGGGGCATTGATTCAAGCACAGTAGTTGCCAAGCTTCAGCAAAATTCATCAAAAAATATCAAAACTTTTACCGTAAAGTTTGAAGAATCAACTTATGATGAAAGTAAGATAGCTAAACAGGTTGCTCAACATTTAGGTACAGAACATCATGAGATCACTATACCTAATATGAATTTTACACCCGGTATGTTCTGGACAATCTTAGAACATACCGGGCTTCCTTTTCCGGATTCTTCTGCAATACCAACCTACATCATCACAAAAGAAATAAGCAAATACGTCAAAGTAGCCCTTTCGGGTGACGGGGGAGACGAAGTTTTTGCCGGCTATAATATTTTTCAGTGGGGTAATAAGATCCAATCTCTGAAAAAGATGCCTCCCGGTTTAAGAAAGTTTAATTCATGGGTACTAAACAAGTTAACATCAAGTCCGTTTTTCGCAATATCGAAATTACGACAAATAAGAAAAGCAACAAATATTTCATTATTTGATGATAATTACCTTCCTGTGGAATTGCACAGCATGTTTAATACCCATCAGTTAAATAAGATGATCGTTGACAAAACTACTTTGGAATATGTTAATGGCCAAATGCCATTATTAACTTATTTACCCGAAGAAGCAGAAGACTGGACACAGTTAAAACGCCTCATGTACTACAGATTAAAACATAATTTACCATTGGATATGCTCACTAAAGTTGACAGAATGAGTATGGCAAATTCATTGGAAGTAAGAACCCCTTTTCTTGACGTTGATCTGTTTGATGAAAGCATGAAAATACCCGACAAATTTTTGATAAAAAACGGGAAAGGAAAATATATTATCAGGCAGCTTATGAAAAACAGTTTGCCTCGCATCGTTTTTGAGCATCCAAAATCGGGTTTTAGCATTCCGCTCCATAAATATCAAAATAAAGCTTACGAAGAACTAGCCAATTCATTGATCAATGAAAACAACCCAATCAGTGAACTTTTTTCAAAGCAGTATATAAATATAGTTAAAGAGTTGGCATTTACCAGGAAAAGTGATAAAGGAGATTTTAGCGTTTATCAAATTACGCATCAATTGTGGGCTATTATGCATTTGTTTGGATGGGTAAAAAGGTTTGGGGTATCAGTATAATATCTATAAATTTCAAATATGTCTAAACATTCAATTCTATTTGTCGGTTCATTTAAGAAGGAAGGTAAAGATGGTAGCATAGGGGGTACCATGGTTGCATGTAGATCACTCGTTGAAAGCAAACTTTCCCAATATGTTCATTGGCATTTGATTGATAGTACATCGGATACGGTACCTGCACCTGTAATGTATAAAAGACTTTTTAAGGCAATTAGCAGAATTTACAGGTTTATTTATTTAATCAATAATAAGAAGATTAGAATCGCATTGGTTTTTTGTAGTTCCGGATTCAGTTTTGTTGAGAAAGGAATAATGATACTAATTGTAAAATTGTCCGGGAAGAAAACAATTTTTAGTCCCCGTTCAGGATTGATCATAAATGATATTGAAAATTCTTCGTTTATGAAGTGGTTTGTCGCAGTAGTGATCAGATCTTCAGATTTAGTAATATGTCAAAGTAATAGCTGGAAAAATATTTATCAATCAATATCCGGAGAAGATGATAGCAAATTTCAGGTGATCAGTAATTGGATAAATTCTAAAGAATATACCAGCCCCAGCCCCCCTGCCTCCCGCAATGCTGGCCCAATGTCCACTGGACATCGTCCTCCCCAAAGGGGGGACTTTACCACCCCAATTGCCAAAGGCAAAAGCGAGGGCAAAGCCCCCGCCTCGGGGGGGTTGGGGGGGGCTAATATATTATATTTAGGATGGATAGAAATATATAAAGGAATTTATGACCTGATAAAAGCGGTTGAGTTAAATAAATCAGACTTTAAAAACTGCTTATTCCATATATGTGGAATGGGTTCTCAGATAAATTCTGCAAAAAAGCTTGTAAATGAATTAGGACTTGACAAGAGAATAATTTTCAAAGGCTGGGTCGGCCCTGAGAAGAAACTAGCTATGCTGAAAAGCAGTGATATTTTAGTTTTGCCTTCACATAGAGAGGGGCTTCCAAACGCTCTTTTAGAAGCTATGGCAGTTGGTCTGCCGGTCATTGCTTCCAAAGTAGGAGCTATTCCTGAAGTAATTAAACATGGTGAAAACGGCCTCTTATTTGATGCAAAAGATCATAAAACTTTATCCCGGTTGCTTATATCATTGATTGTTGATCGAAATAAAAGAAAAGTTTTAGGCCAAAAAGCACGTGAACATATTTTAAAACATCATGATATTGAAAAAGTCTGGAAAATATTTTTAGAGCTTTTTGATAAACTGGATCCATAATCCACTAATTGGACGTATCGCCTGTCTGCCACCCGCCTGCCAATTTGCGGGCAGGCAGGCAGGGAATTTCAATCCCGAATGCTCGGGACGAATTACACTAATTTGCACGAATTAAATTAACTTTGACATAATCCCATAGAAATAATTGGCTTTAGTTTAATATAGCGTGTTAAACTGTATCTTACCTCTGTAAACGTACACGAAATTGATAAAATCGGTCCCGAGTACTCGGGAGCAATCGGCAAAAAGGCAAAATTGATAAAGTATCCAGTCGGCAGTCCACAGTCCCCAATCGGCAAAAAACAATTGCCGACTGCTCCCGAGTACTCGGGATGGACTGCCGACTAAAGACTGTGGACTGCCGATTGCCGACTGCAGATTGTGGACTGCCTACTGCCGACTGAAGATTGCCGACTTAAAGGTATTCAAGGCAATTTTGTGTAATTAGTGGCTATATTTTCTCACCCAAACGTCTGCATCAAATTAAGCTTCTTATACAGCCCGTTTGTCTTCATCAGCTCCGGGTGAGCGCCTCTTTCAACGATCTTGCCATCATCTATCACGATGATCTCATCAGCGTGCTGAATGGTGCTGAGGCGGTGTGCTATTACGATGGAAGTGCGGTTTTTCAGCAGGTTGGAGAGCGCCTGCTGCACGAGCTTTTCAGATTCGGAATCAAGACTGGAGGTGGCCTCGTCCAGGATAATAATGGGGGGATTTTTCAATATTGCTCTTGCGATGCTGATCCGCTGTTTCTGCCCGCCTGAAAGTTTTACTCCCCTGTCTCCAATATTGGTCTGATACCCGAATGTTGTTTGCATAATAAAATCGTGGGCATTGGCTATTTTCGCTGCTTTTACCACTTCATCTTCAGCAGCATCAGGCATTCCAAATGCGATATTATTAAAAATGGTATCATTGAAAAGGATAGATTCCTGCGTAACGATACCCATAAAATTTCGGATAGAGCCGGTATTATATTCTTTGAGGGAAATATTATCTATCAAAACCTTGCCCTCAGTAGGATCATAAAACCTTACGATCAGGTCAGCCAAAGTTGATTTGCCGCCTCCGGACGGACCTGCGAGCGCTATGTTTTTTCCTTTCTCTATTTTCAGGTTTATATTGCTTAGAACCAGATTTTTTTCATAAGCGAACGAAACGTTTTCGAACCTGATGCTATCCTTAAATTCCGTTAAATGTATTGCCTCTTTTTTGTCTTTAATTTCCGTATTGGTATCTACAATTTTTAATACCCTTTCTCCTGATACAAGCCCGCGCTGGATACTGCTGAAGGCAGATGAAATCGCTTTTGCAGGTACCAATACCTGCGAAAACAGAATGATATAAGCAATAAATTCACTGGCAGAGAGGTCAGATTGATCACTTAATACTAATGTACCTCCATATAGTAAAATGCCTGCTACTATGGTCACGCTCATAAATTCTGAAAGCGGTGAGGCAAGGTCTCTTTTATATGCCATGGATTTAACATAGCCGGCATACCTGTTGTTTTGTTTGTTGAATTTATCCATGATATATTGCCTCGCATTGAACGCTTTTATCACGCGTAGCCCGGTCAAGGTTTCATCTATGATACTTAATATGATACCGAGGGATTGCTGACCCCGAACCGACTGTTTTTTTAATCTTTTTGTGATCTCTACAATAATAATTCCCATAGTAGGCATGATTATAAGTGTAAAAATCGTAAGCTTGAATGACATGATGAATAAAAGGATAAAAAAGCCGATAATAGTGGCGGGGTCTCTGAACACTACGGTTAAGGTACTCACCACAGAAGTTTCAATTTCCTGTACATCATTGGAAAGCCTGGACAGTATATCTCCCTTTCTTTTGCTGGAAAAATAGCCCAAATGCAATTCTGTGATCTTTTCGAAAACCGTTTTACGGATATTCCTGACAACACGCGCCCTTACTTTACCAATGATCCTTTGCGCAAAATATTTGAAAAAATTATTTAAAAAGACTGAAACTACAATGACGCCACATACAAACTTCAATGCACCGATCTTACCGTAAGCATTAATAATAAGACTGAAATAATAATAAAATATTTCTTTCAGGTAATTGATCCCGAAACCCAATTCAGGCTTAGTAAGCATGGCATTAAGCTGTTCATCTTCAACTGTTCCAAATAAAACATTCAATAAAGGAATAAGTAAAGCAAAATTCATCAGCCCGAAAATGATGGAGAGGATCGCGAACAGGAAATAGAGGGGTACAAATCTGCTGAAAGGTTTGGCAAAAGAAAGTAGTCTGAGGTAGGTTTTCATTTAGACATAAAAGTTCATTTTATCCAAAATTATTTTCCTAAATTTATCAGCTATATTAATTGCATCTTGCAGTTCTTTATCAGTTGGCTCAACAATTTTTTCAGGGTATCGTATTTCAACAGCATAATCTTCTAATTTGTCAACCATCTTATAATATTGATCTGAAAATTTGTCTTTTGAGCTAATTAAATCCAATAGATATGTAAGATTGTGTTTATGTTCAAAATCAATATCTAAAAATATCAAGTATCCTTTTAGATATTTTTCTACGGCTTGCTGACAATGAAAACCGATAATATCTTTATATTCAGCAATGTGTTCAAGGGTCAATTTTGAAGTACCTAAATCATGATCACCTTTAATAATCCAATTTTTAATAATTTCTTGCTTACTTTTCATACACTACCTTACCCGTTTTTAACACATTATTAATAAAAGTAAATCTTAAATCTTTATCTTCGTTGAATTCTTTATTCGTATAGATTACGATATCAATAGGTATCATTGATCTCCAAAAATATTTCCTTACTTCACTGCCTCTTTTATACCTTGGTAATTTAGTATCTTTTATTACCAATAAATCTAAATCACTATGTTCATTTGGGTTTTTATTGGCATAAGAACCAAAAAGAATGATTTTTTCAGGGTTGTAATTCTCAACAATTTTGTTTATAACCTCATTAATTTTTCTTTGACTTATCATTTTATGGAAAGTATTTATAACTATCTTGAATTTATATATTCATTCAATTCCTCAATACTTGATTCAAAGTCAAAAGCATCGTTTACCTTATAGTAATTACCCAGGTCATAGGTATAGCCGTAAGCATATTTAGCATACTTGATGCGTGTATCTTCAAAATCAAATAAAAGCATAATTTCCTTAACCTGTGAGGAGAGCAGGCAATTTGAGCTGGTTACTTGCCTGGCAATGGTAAGCTTGCTGTCTGAAAAAGATTTTGAAGCGATGGAATTTTTTGCATTTCTGAAATCGTTGTCGGTCATAGGCAAAGGGCAGCCAACAGGCCCATTATATCCAGGCAGCACATAAACATGCTCATGTGGCGGTGCAGTTTCTTCTGTAGTGGTCGTTGTAATGGTAGTTGAAATAGTCCCGCCAAAGGCGGGATTAACACCGGTTGCCGGCTTTCCACAACTGCCTACATAATCACCATGAGCAAGATGTGACTCCAGCGCATTCCTGGAAATACTGAGCGTATGCGCCATGGAGGGATTGCCGGGTGGTATGTGGCAAATTGTTACCTTATTTCCGGCAACATCACCGCCAGTAGTAGTACCTGCTGATGTACAATGATGGCAGGTGCAGCCCGGTGGATGCCCGGTTGTAACAGTAGTGCTGGTGGTTATAGTACCTTCATCGGTGCCTGTATTCGTCCCTTCAGCGCCTACATTTACATTCATATTAAATCCAACACCATCTTCACTCACATTGATGCCTATGGATACGTTATCCCCCCCGGTATTTCCTCCCTGATTTTCTGTGGTAGTGGTAGTAGTGGTGGTTTCTGTAATGGTAACTTCAGTTACCGGTAGTGGCTCAGCATGGTAAACGATTACAGCTTGATTTGGAGCAGGTGGCGGGGCGCTCGCTAAAGGCACTTCACTGATCATCCGCAATACATATTGCCCTTTTTTATTTAGTTTGATGTTGAATGCACGCTCCGTACCTGGTTCAAGGTAGAGATTTTTGTCCATCACACCCAATGACTGATCTGCAAAGATCACTTTGAGCTTATAGGAATTGGCGTTCAGATCAGTGATCTTTACGTTGGTTTCGGGTTTTGGATTTTGTTTTACTCCGTTAAGGATGGCGGTGAATTGCTCACCCTGTTCGGTAAACAATATTATATTTGATCTCTGAGCGAATAGCTGAGACGCAAACATTAATGCAGCTAGAATTAGAATTTTTGTTTTCATGATTAAAAAAGCATCTATTATTTAAATCGTAAATTTACCATTCTTATATCTCAAATACAACCCTCAATTAAATAAATGCTCTATTATAGAAAAGTTTTTATTTTTTTTATAATTTTTTTTTGACAAAACCATTAAACCTTTTACCTTTGCCGTTGTCTTAATGAGGTAAATCAATCCCGGTCTGTATGGACGGGGTAAACAGTTCAATTTTTAACCTTTAAACAATTTACAATTATGAAAAAGTTAATTTTTATCGGGTTATTCTTCGCCTTTGCAGGCGGTTTGGTATTAACCGGCTGCAAAAAAGAAAAAGAAAAGGAGCCGAAACCGACTACGGATACGCAGTCTACTACGGATAATGATCTGGCACAAAGTGAGTTTGATGATGTATATACCACTACTGATGAAGTGATGGAAACAAACAAAGGTACTATTGGCAGACTTTCTGCACCGGTGGTTATTACAGTTTGGGATTCAATGCGGTGTGCGTGGGTTACAATCAATACAATTGCTAAGACAATTGATATTAATTTTCCAGATACAACATGTACCAGTTATGACGAAAAAGAAAGGAGAGGCAAAATTCATATTACCTATACTGCCCGGCTAAGAATTCCACAAGCAGTAGTTACGGTTACTACAGACAGTTTTTATATTAATGGTAACAAAGTAGAAGGTACAAAAAGAATCGAAAATATGAACACAGTATCTAATTTTGATTCAATGACTTTTAATATCAAAGTATATGCAGAAAATGGTGACACTGCTGTAATGGCCAGGGTTATTTTGAGTGATGGAGCTATAATTCAATGGAAAACAGATAGAATAAGAAAACACTTTTTTAAAACAAATTGGCCGATACCTGGTTGGTGGAAGGATGATGAATTTGAAATAACCGGTAGTGCAAGTGGTGTTAACCGTGCTAATATCTCATTTTTAGTAAACATCATAAAACCACTAAGACGCAAAAGAGCATGTTTGTTCTATCCAACACCATCGGCAAACAGAACAGTGATTCCTGTTAGCGGTACTATTGAAGTTAAGCCCGACAACAAAGATAAAAGAGTTATTGATTTCGGAGATGGTACTTGTGACAAAATTTTCACTGTAACAGTTGCTAATGTTGTATGTACATGTACAGCAGGTGTAGGCTGTAATTGTCAGTAAATAACTACAAGAATATTTTTTTAAAAGAATAAAAAATCAGGGGCGTTAGGTATAGCGTCCCTGATTTTGTTTTAAATCAATATTATTCTAATTTTGTAAAAAAATACTACTTATGAACACTATAGAAGTAAACATCAAAAGCAATACAAAAGACGAGTTGTTTGTATTACGTCTTAAAAGCGTCAAAAAATTGCAGTTCTTTAAGAAATTCCTGGAATTTATGGATTTTTCCAGAAAAAGTAATTCGATTGAAAAAAATAAATACAAGGATTTGCCTATTGAGCCAAGAGATCCAAACGTTGATTTTCTTGATTTAGCTGGTATTTGGAAAGGTAGAAATATCACTTTAAAAGAATTACGTAAAAAAGCATGGGGAGGGAGGGCATAAATAATCGATTGGTATTGTGTGATAGCAATATTTTTATCAATATTTTCGACAATCACCAACCTACTATTGATATTTATAAACAAATTGGCGCAAATAATGTTCTAATTTCTGACATATCCGTAATGGAATTATACAAAGGAATGAGAAACAAAACTGAATTGAATAGAATGATCAAAAAGTTAAAAGGTATTCAGCGGCTGCATTTTAATGATGAAGTTTCAAAATTGGCAACAAAATATATCAAAAAATACCATTTAAGTCAAGATTTAGAGATCCCTGATGCTATTATTGCTGCATCTGCTGTTAGATATAAATTACCCCTTTTTACCTATAATACCAAAGATTTTAAATTTATTCCCGGCATAAAACTTTATAAGTCTTGATTAACAAAAATTTTTCTTAGCTAATACTGATCTGCCTGTTTGTTATCTCTTCTAAAGTTATAAAGGTTTCTGTTCGTTCGACCTCTTCAATGCTTTGTATTTTGTCAGTGATCAGCTTAGCCAGATCGCTGGTGTCTTTACATACAATTTTAGCCATCAATGTATAAGCTCCGGCAGTATAATATAACTGGGTGATCTCAGGGATATCTTGAAATTTTTTCCGGCCTTCTTTACTCAATTGCCCTTTTTTGAGATGTAATCCCAGGAAAGCTATTATGTCATATCCGAGTTTAGATGTATCTATTTGCAGCAATGCTCCATTTACAAGACCTGTTTTTTCCAATTTTTTCATCCTGAAATGGATCGTGCCACCAGAAACTTTTAATTCTTTGGCTATATCAGTAAATGAACACCTGGCATTATTTAAAAGAAGGTTTAAAATTTTTTTGTCAAGCGCATCAATTTTTATTACCTTAGACTTCGACATGGTATTTTATCTTTTGTTATTAATTATTAATAAAGCACAAAATTATGAAAGTTTTTTTATTATAAAATAACTATTGTACATTTGTTCTAAATTTTTTTCAAGATCTCGCTTACATGCTTGCCAGGTGTTTGCCTAAGCTGGCGTAGCCAGAACCAAACAAGTTATTAATCAACAATCAACAGTCAACAGTCGGCAGTCGGCAGTCGGCAGTCGGCAATCGGCAATCGGCAATCGGCAGTCGGCAACATTGGCGACTGTGGACTGCAGACTGTGGACTTGTTTCAGAATGTATAAAAATATTCTGCCAAAATATGTCAGAAGTAAAAATATTAGACACTAAGACAGGCGGGCAGGTAAGCAAGATCTTGAAAAAAATTTAGTTAAAATGCTAAAAAAATTAGAATCAATTAAACAGCGATTTGAGGAAGTAGGGAAGCTGCTCGTACAACCTGAGACCATAGCTGATATGAAGCAGTATTCTATGCTTAATAAGGAATACAAGGCTCTGGAGAAAACCGTCAGCATATATAAGGAGTATAAAGATCTGCTGAGTAATATAGATCATACAAAACATATTCTTGAAACAGAAAAAGATGCGGATTTTCGTCAAATGGCTAAGGAAGAATTAGAGGCGCTATATCCTAAAAGGCAGGAAATAGAAGAAAAGATCAAGCTAATGCTCATCCCAAAGGACCCCAATGACAGTAAAAACATTATTTTGGAGATAAGGGCAGGAACAGGAGGAGATGAAGCTTCCATCTTTGCCGGGGACTTATACAGGATGTATCAAAAGTTTTGTGAAAAAACGGGCTGGAAACTGGAGCTGTTAGACTATAGCGAAGGAACATCAGGAGGTTATAAAGAGATTGTAAGCACAATCTCAGGAGAGGATGTTTACGGCATGATGAAATTCGAATCAGGGGTACACCGGGTACAACGGGTACCGGTAACCGAGTCACAAGGACGCATCCACACTTCCGCAGCCAGTGTGGCAGTGCTGCCCGAAATGGATGAAGTAGATGTGCAACTTGATATGAATGATATAAGGAAAGATACTTATTGCTCATCCGGGCCAGGCGGTCAATCAGTAAATACCACTTATTCAGCGGTAAGGCTTACGCATATCCCAACGGGCGTTGTGGTTCAGTGCCAGGATGAAAAATCTCAGATCAAAAACGCTGAGAAAGCAATGAAGGTGCTAAGATCAAGAATTTATGACCTGGAAGTTGAAAAGCATAATGCAGAAGTTGGCGCTCAACGCAGGTCTATGGTTGGCAGCGGGGATCGTTCTGACAAAATAAGGACATACAATTATCCACAGGGACGCGTGACCGACCATAGGATCGGCTATACAGTTCATAACCTCGCTGCCATCATGGATGGGGAGATCAGTGATTTTAGTGAGAAGCTGAGGATTGCGGATAACGCTGAAAGATTAGTTGAAAGTTGACAAAAGTCGGGAGTCGGGAGACCGAAGTCGGATGCAAAAACTTCTGGTTTTAAACAAAAATATTAAATACAAATTTCCTTTTTAGAATAAACGATTTGCAATTTTTTAATTTACACTTCGTTTTGTCGGTAATGAAAACATGGTTGCTAATATTATTCTCTCTTCTAACGCTACTATTCTCTTGCAAACCTGACGATGAAATAATTATCACTGATCCTGGTATTAGGCTCCGCTTTTCTACGGAGACCATTTTGTTTGATACGGTTTTTACTTCTGTAGGCAGTGTTACCAAAAGGCTGAAAGTGTATAATGACCATAAAAATGCGGTAAACATTAAAAGTATCTCACTTGATCCAAATTCCCCTTATTCTATAATTATTGATGGGCAGGAGACCAATATTGCGCTTGATCACTTCCTTCGTGGGGGCGACAGCCTTTATATTTTGGTAAAAGTAACCATTACTCCCGGAGGGATTGATACGGTGTTCATAGAAAAAGATTCCATCGTTTTTAATACAAATGGAAATTTTCAGGATGTGAAGCTGGTAGCATGGGGGGAGGATGCGTATTTTTTTAACGATTCCATTTTAGATTGCAATATAGTTTGGAACAATGTTAAACCTTATGTGATCTACAATTCAATACTGGTTGATAGTGCGTGTAGTTTAACTATTCAGGCAGGGGCAAGGATTTATTCAAATGTCACTACTTTCATCATTGTAAAAGGAACATTAAAAGTAGAAGGTACAGTAGATGATCCTGTAATATTTTGTGGGGTGAGGTTAGAAGATAAATTTGATAATGTACCGGGGCAGTGGGGGGGGATATTTTTTTTAGGAGCTAGTAAAAATAACACCATTGACTGGGCTATTATTAAAAATGCATTCCGGGGAGTATGGTTAGGAGCGCCGGACGATAACGATATAATTCCTGAATTGACAATATCAAATACGATCATCAAAAATATGACCGATGTTGGAATTTTGGGTTATACGGTTGATATCGAGGGTTATAATTGTTTGGTTACCAATTGTCAAAACAATACCGTAGCGGGTTTACTTGGTGGTTATTATGATTTCAAACATTGTACTTTTGCTAATACTTCTATGTTTTCCCGAACTGATCCTGGAGTTGTTTTTAGTGATAATTTAGTGGGATTTAATAATGAACCTTTAACTGTGATATTAATTAATAATATTATTTGGGGAAATTTAGAGGATGAATTTTTACTGAGTATTATTGATACGCCTCAAACTTCAGTAGGATTTAATTCTAATTTAATTAAAACCACTGATAAGTTATTAGATAATTTTGGGAATATAATAAATAATGACCCATTATTTATTAACCAGATAGACTATAATTTTCAATTAGATGCACTATCTCCTGCTATTGATTCAGGTTTATATATCGGTATTACAAATGATCTTGCAGGAAATTCCCGCGATACGAAGCCGGATATTGGAGCTTATGAATATGTGCCCGAATAAACTTATTCAAAAATAAATCTAAATCGATGACGAACAAATTTTCAGACGCCCTCAATTTCTTCTCTAAGCTAACCTTGCTGCGGATCTGGAATGCTATTCAGATACTGACAAGCTATTACATTTCAAAGTGGACAAAAAAACTCTACCACAGGGGTTTTCCCATAAGCATTGCCATTGAACCCACTACTTCCTGTAATCTTCGCTGTCCGGAATGTCCGAGCGGGTTGCGGTCTTTTACTCGCCCAACAGGAATGTTAACGGCTGAGCTGTTTACCAAAATTATTGATGATCTGTATAAACATATAGTTTACCTGACATTTTATTTCCAGGGAGAGCCTTATTTGCACCCTGAATTTACCAGGTTAATAAAATATGCCTCCCAAAAAGGTATCTATACGGCTACCTCGACTAACGCACACTTCCTGCGTGATGAGAATGCCCGAAAAACGGTTGAATCGGGCCTTGACCGTCTTATCATCTCCATTGACGGCACAACAGAGGAAACTTATCAAGCGTATAGAATAGGGGGGAGTCTGAGGGGGGTGATTGAAGGAACTAAGAATATTGTCAAATGGAAAAAGCAGCTAAAGTCAAAAACACCCTACCTGGTATTCCAGTTTTTAGTAGTAAAACCAAACCAGCATCAAACAGAGGAGGTCTATAGCTTAGCAAAAGAGCTGGGTGTGAATGAAGTTAAATTAAAAACCGCTCAAATATATGATTACGAAAATGGATCACCGCTAATGCCTACCATAGACAAATATTCACGTTATAAGCAAAATGATGATGGAACATACAGCATCAAAAATAAATTGTTGAACAGTTGCTGGAAAATGTGGCACTCCTGTGTGATCACCTGGGATGGACAGGTAGTACCTTGCTGTTTTGACAAAGATGCACAGCATCGTTTAGGTGATGTGAAAACTGATAATTTTAGCACGCTTTGGAAAGGAGAAAAATACGATCAGTTCAGAAAGGCATTGCTCATATCACGCAGCGAAATTGATATTTGCAGGAACTGCTCGGAAGGGACGAAAGTGTGGGGAGGGCCGAGCGTATTGTAGAACAGACTTGAATGATCTAAACCACTAATTACACGAATTTCACTAATAAAAGGCTTTAGTTTAATATAGCGTGTTAAGCTGTATCTTAGCGCTGTAAATGTACACGAAATTGATAAAATCGGCAGTCTCCAGTCGGCAATCAGCAGTCTGCAAAAAGGCAAAAAACAATTGAGTCCCATCAGAGTCCCCTTTTTAAGATAGTAATATGTTTGAATTTAGGATTTCCGGTCCCGAGTACTCGGGATGATTGTACTAAGTAGGGGCAAAATTCTTTCCACCGGGTTACCATTGGGAGTCCCACTTATGGGAGTCCCACTTCCCGTGGGGCTCCCAATCAAGGGATTGGCAATCCTTTATTCGGAGCCCCACTTGGAGTGGGACTCCGAGAGTCGGGCTCCCAATAGGGGACTATGGCAATCTTCATTCGGAGCCCCACTTGGGCAGAGACGCCCAAATTGGGCGTCTCTGCCCAAGTATCACCTCTTAAAAGATTTTTTTAGGGGGAGAAGAAGATTTTTTATTTTTTTTCTTTTGTCTTTTGCGGAGGGGCAGCCACACTTATTTGATCCCGAATATTCGGGACTGGCAAATGTGTTTAGCTGCGAAGAGTGGGCTTTCTTCTTAATTGTTCAATATTATTATCTGTTTATTAATTACTCCTTTATTACTTATTAGTTGGAGATTATAGACGCCAACCGGATACTTGTTTAAATCAAGTTGCTTTTCATAGATGCCTTTAAATTGTTTTAGCTTCTCTCTAAATAATACCTGTCCTAAGTTGTTGACAATTTTTAGCTCTAAATTTTCTGCTTGCCCGCCTGCCGAACGGGCAGGTGTTATGTTCATTACAATATTGAACTCGCCGGTATTGGGATTGGGATATATTTTTAAAATACTGCATCCTGAACAAATTGCGGCAGATGTTGGAATTGTTGCCGGGGTACCATTTAACAATCTTGCAATCCGGTTTCTCCCTGTCCCATTATAGGAAGTGAACCAGCCACCGATAATAATTTTCCCATCGCTTTGTATAGAGGTTGTCAAGACATCATCGTTTGCTCCTGTGCCAACATTAAAAGTACTGTCAAGGGTACCATCGGTATTGAGGCGGGCAATACGGTTTCTCGATATTCCATTATAGAAAAAGAAGTCACCACCGATAATAATTTTCCCATCGTTTTGTATAGAGGTTGTAGAGACACTAAAGCTTGCTCCCGTACCAACGGTAAAAGTACTGTCAAGGGTACCATCCGCATTGAGGCGGGCAATACGGTTTATGGCTGTTCCATTATAGGAAGTGAACAAGCCACCGATAATAATTTTCCCATCGCTTTGTATAGAGGTTGTCAAGACATAACCGTTTGCTCCCGTACCAACGGTAAAAGTTCCGTCAAGGGTACCATCCGCATTGAGGCGGGCAATACGGTTTATTGCTGTTCCATTATAGGAAGTGAACTGTCCACCGATAATAATTTTCCCATCGTTTTGTATAGAGGTTGTCTGGACAGTCCAGTTTGCTCCAGTACCAACGGTAAAAGTACTGTCAGGGGTACCATCCGCATTGAGGCGGGCAATATAATTTCTTGCTGTTCCATTATAGGAAGTGAAATCGCCACCGATAATAATTTTCCCATCGCTTTGTATAGAGGTTGTCCGGACAGTACTGTTTGCTCCATCCCCAAAACCAAAGCCGATGTCTGTGGGGTTAAAGGAGGGGTCAATGGAGCCGGGTTGGGCTTTTGCACAAAAAATTATGTGCAAAAACAAGGATAAGAATAGAAGTTTTTTCATAGCTTTAAAATTGGTTTGGATTAAAGGGCATCTCTAAAAACTACATATTTTTTAAAACACACCCCTTGCCCCTCTTGATAGAGGGGAATGTATGGTGTAGTTTTTAGAGATGCCCATAGAATACAATTTTTGGTGTTCAGGGCAAAAAAGATGCTAATGTAGCAACAATTTAATTACGCAATATTGTAATCATAAAATATATTATTACAAATTAATGTTGCAAAACTAAATTGTTGCTACACTACTTTCTCCACCAATCATCTTCATCATCATCATCTCCATCGCCAAATCCGTAGTCGTAGGGATTGCCGTTTTCATCATCGTAATCCGGGTCAAGGTGGTAAGGGTAATACTTCATCCAGTCGTCTCCGTATTTTCTCTTAATATGACTTGTTTCACATTCTAATTCCATTTTCCGTTCTTCTTCAGGGCTTAGTTCTTCATCGCTCATTCCGGCAAAGAGTTCGGCAAATAAGAGGCAATGACAGTATTCTCCCAGAGCGCATTTTCCGTGTTCGGTACCCGGGAGGCAAAGGTCAAAGAAGCCCATGCTCCAGCGTTTAACTTTGGCTTCCTGATTGAAGTTGTCGCGGAGAGCGGCATACTGAATGCGCTCCGGAACTTCAATTTGAAGCACAAAATGCCAGTTGTAAGCGTCAAGCATTTTTATTAAAGTGTTAAGAAGACGGTGCACCTGTTCATCGGTAAGCATTTCGGGAGGCGGCAGTTGAACCTTGCTGATGCCTGTCCATTCTTCAAGAGAGCGTACAGGAGCGGTTTTATCTTCTTCATCACACGGTATCCAATCGAACAATGACTCTTCGCTCTCAATAAAAGGCAAACTTACATTTTCAGTGGCGTAAGCGATGTCCGCTAAAAGTTGTTCAATGTATTTTTCCATGTTGAATGGGATTTTTATTAACTGCTTGTGCTAAAACACCCACATAAAGTTAATAACAGTTAATAACAGTTAACAACAGTTAACAACGGTTGCTTAAAACACTGCTTTTTTGCAATATGCTCCTTTTTTTCAAGATTAAGCATATGAAAAAGTAACCGATATTAACCATTATTAACCGCTATTAACTGTTTTTAACCATTTACATAGAGGACAGCCAATGCAAATACCACCATTAGGCATTTCTTAAATATTTTCATAGCGCAAATCTAATAAATATTTCTCTAAAATCTATAAAGACAAACCGGTCCCCTTTTAACAACGTCTATGTCACTGCAAAAAATTCTATCTTCTTTTTTAACAGGAGATTCCCCGCCTGCCATTGCGCTGTCTTTGCTTTGGCCTGTCCGCCAGACAGGCGGGCGGGCAGGCTCGCTTGCGCCATCGCTTTCTGCCAGCCTTGCACCCGGAATGACAAGCTCTTTATGAACACCCAATTTCACTTCGCTGCATAATAAGTAATCAAATCTCTTTTTTAAAAAAACAAGATCATCTTTTGTGTTAATGCTGTAAATTTTACCGTCTATAAGGATATGATCCGGCCTGGCAACAATCACCTCCAGATCGGGGCGTTTTATAAGGAAGGGAAACACCCAGTTCCAGCTATCTTCTGCTGCTAAAAACAGTAAACGCTTGCCTGGTTCTACCAGGTTGGTAAACCTTTTTACTACATCACTATGGTAGTGCATGTCATAATAGGCATCCCTGTTTAGCACAAAGTGAACCCAGGTAAAGATCACAGGCCCCGGATATACGAACCCAGCTTGCTTGCCCTCAAAATGACCTGTTATTCCCAACTTTTCTTTTATCAAATATCCCAACTCATAAATATTGATAAAGGGTTTCTTTATATTAAAAAGCGATGCGTAAAGCATGGTTAAAAGGGCAAGGAACAAGATAATGTTTTTGAGTTGCCTCGCTATCGTTTGAGAGGTTTTCGCAATAGCATAGGGTTGCCTCCCCGCCTTTGGCGGGGCCCGGGACAAGCTTTGCCACGTAAAAGCAATACATACCCCGCTTCCTCCAAAGAATAAAGCAAAAAAACGGCTGTTCCAGGGCATCCAGGCTACCGTATAGGAAAGGATCAGGAAGTAACATAAAAGCGAAAGTGAGATAACACGAATAAATCCTTTTCCCTTGATCGAAGAATAAATTACAGCAGGTATTATTAAAATACCCAGCAGCCCGTACCATGAAAAATCCTCATCCGGAAAAGGTTTACCAGAAAGGTTAACCGGATAAAGCGCCCCCGTTGAGTTGTGATTACCCAGCATCTTATCATGGAATCCGGTTAGCAGATTTCCGCCAAGTTCTTCAGGCAGGTCAATTGCTTGTAAAACATACCTGCCTGCATTTATAGCGCCTCCTGCCAACCCATCTTGATTTATGTGCTGCTCTACACCAGCCCTTTCTCCCCAAATGCTGCCATAATTATTTAAATTGTTGTTCCAGAATACCATCAAACAAAAGATCAGCCCTAATGGTAATAAGAAAGATATTTTAGATAGAAATCTTCGTCCGGCCACTAAACGTTGGAAATAGGGAAGGAAAGTGGCCAGATTGAGTATCAGCGAAATCCCGATCTTATCGGGACGAATATTTCTTATTGTAAACAACATTTTTTTTATCCTGTACTCTTTTATCAATAACAGTGCATAGAAAAATAAAAATGGGACTAAAAATCCTAAGAAGTAGGCTTTTACAGATAATCCGAATAATAAGGCGACAACAATGATATAAAAATTAGAATATTTTTTAGTAGAGTAAAAGTTAAGTGCAGCAAGGAAACATACAACCACAACAGCAGCCACAGGAATATCATTTTTTGTAGTCACAGCCTGCAGGATGAGTCCTGACAGAGAAGCGATAATGAAAGAGGTGGTTAAGCTTAAATTGGCATTATTGAAAATCTTCCTTACCAGTCCGAAGGTGCCTGCTATCACTGCCGTATAGCTCAAAAAGCTAAAAACAGCAAGGCCAAAGTCTGAATAGAATCTTAAAAATAGAAAGGACAAAATATCATATCCCCAGGGATGCATTACTTGCCGGTAAGTGCTGAAGTTTTTTAAAAACAAGCTTCCTTCTTCCTGGAACAACAGTACTCTTGCCAGGTTGTAAGTCAAGGCATCCCAGTTGCCGGGAGGCAAAAGAAAGGATTGTAAAAAAAGATAGCTTGAGACTGAAACTAAAATGAATGATATGGCCTTATTTGTCTTGCAAAATTGAACAGACTCTTTGAATGAGTCGAAAATGATCTGTTTATTCTTCCGGATCTGAAAAAATGAAAAAGCCAGAATACCAAAGTCAAAGAAATAATAATATTGATGGATTCTTAATAGAAAGAACAACTGGATGGATAAAGAATAAGTTGCAAAAATTAATATAATGGAGTAAACATATGATTCAGGTGTGGTGTATTTTTTTTTTCTTAGAAGAGAAAAAACGGCAAGGATAGCTATGAATATTTCAAAGATGACCAAGGATGATAGAAATAGGTTCATTAGGAATTTAATTCAATAGTAATTCAATAGTAATTTGATGGTCATACAATGGTTATACAATGGTTATACAATTGATCAAGTAAAAAGTAAAAAGTAAAAAGTAAAAAAAAAGTAAAAAACTATTGACAACTGAATTACAACTGAATTAACAACTGAATTACAGCCGAATGAAAGCAAACAATTGAGGAGTATAATTGAGTGTCATAATTACTATTACTTTTGCAACTAAGTACTAGTCATTCTTCAATAATTATGCCTTCCAATCCTTCTGTCATAAAAGAGTTTATTTTCCCTTTATCATCCTCAAAAATAAAATATGCTTCCAAGTCATCCCTGTGTTTTATAATTTCAATTGCTTTATCTTTACCCACCACCATGAATGCCGTAGCGAAAGCATCAGCGGTCATGCAATCTTCGGCAAATACGGATACGCTTAACAAATTGTGCTCTACAGGATATCCGGTTTTGGGGTCAATCGTGTGTGCGTATTTTAACCCTTCTTTGATATAATAATTACGGTAATTCCCGGAAGTAGCGATGGCTTTGTTATCAAGCTTGAAAGCCACCCTAAACCCCAAGCCCCCATCCCGCAATGCTGGCTCGATGTCCACTGGACATCGCCCTCCCCCCGAATCGGTGAATCGGTGAATCGATGAATCGGTGACTTGCCTCCCCCGTTTCTCCGTTTCTCCGTTTCTCCGTTTCTCCGATTCAGAGGGACTTGGGGGCATGGGGGGGCTGATGATGCCTATTGTCCAGACTTTTCCATCTTTATTTTTTCCCATGCAAGCTACCTCTCCCCCTATTTCTACGAGGTAGTTATCAATATTACGAGACCTTAAAAAAGCCGCTATTACATCTACACCATACCCTTTTGCTATGGCGCTAAAATCAAGCATGAAGCCAGGTTTGGGTTTACGAATTGACAGGCTATCGAAATATATGCTATCAAAGCACACGTATTGTAATAGAGAGTCCACAGCGTCACTATCGGGCATTTCTGCTTCTATAAATCCAAAACCCCAGGCATTGACAAGCGGCATCACCGTTGGATCAAAGGCGCCTTTAGTATAATGGAATACCTCGTAGCTTTTTTGCAGTACAGGATAAAAATAGGTTGATGAAAATTTGTGTATGGAGTCATTGTTATTAAATAGTGAGATCTCTGATTCGGCAATATAGGTGGATAAAGCATTATTGAAATCTACCAGTAACAAATCTATTTCTTTTTTAAAAATTGTTCCACTCTTTCCGAAATATTTTATGGAATAGTAGGTTCCCATAGTGGTTCCATTAATTCCAACAAGTTGTTTCCGTGATTTCCTGTAGTAGTAAACAATAACCATTATCAGGATCAGGACAATGGGGTAGATTTTGCTTTTGTGGGGGAATTTTGCCATGGGAGATAATTTATTGTATCGCCTGCCTGCCGCAGGCAGGGAATTTCAAAGTTATTAAAGATTTGTACTTCAATTTATTTTTCTAGCTTTTAATAATCAGGTTCTGGGTTCTTGGCACTTGGCTCTGGGTTCTGGTTACTGGGTTCTGGGTTGTCGGTATCCAGTAAGTTTTATCTTTTTCTATTGCTTGTAGAAAAAGATTTAGTTTCAAAGTTTTTGTAACTAATAATTTCTAATTTTTAAGTACTAAATATTTGATATACAGTACCCAAGCGCCCAGTACCCAGTACCCAGTTATGAAATTATCTCATGGGTTGAAATTATCTCACGGGGTCAATTTACGAAGTTAGGTTCTTTATTCTTTTTTACTTTTTACTTTTTACTTGATGAGTCCACTCTAAAAAGTCTCACAAACATAACCACTTATTTTTAAAATATTCGGGATTTTTTTTGATTTATTCTCATAAAAACACTACTTTGGCGGTGATTAATTATTTAACTAACTTATCAATCATTAGCCATGCGTGAAGATTATTTGAATCCTGAAAATGAGCAGCTCACCGTGGCTGAAAAGGAGATTGAAAATACCCTTCGCCCTTTAAGCTTCAAAGATTTCACAGGCCAGCAAAAAGTTGTTGATAATCTAAAGGTCTTTGTTTCGGCAGCAAAACAGCGTGGGGAAGCTTTGGATCATGTCTTATTGCATGGCCCTCCGGGGCTGGGAAAAACCACACTCGCTTACATTATTGCCAACGTATTGAATTCAAAAATAAAAGTTACAACCGGCTCGGTGCTTGATAAACCCGGTGATCTGGCAGGGCTGCTTACAAACCTGGAAGATCATGACGTACTTTTCATAGATGAAATACACAGGCTCCAGCCGGTTGTTGAAGAGTTTCTTTATTCAGCCATGGAAGATTATAAAATTGACATTATGATCGATTCAGGCCCGCATGCACGAAGCGTTTCTCTAAATTTGAATCCTTTTACTTTGATTGGAGCTACCACAAGAGCCGGTTTGTTAACATCTCCCTTGCGTTCCAGGTTTAACATTAACTCCCGCTTATCGTATTATGACGCGAACCAGCTTACAAAAATAGTGAAACGTGCGGCAACCATCCTTGAAACTTCACTCCATGACGATGCTGCCTGGGAAATTGCCAGGAGAAGCCGCGGTACTCCCCGGATCGTTAATAACCTGCTCAGGAGAATAAGGGATTTTGCCCAGATAAAAGGGAAAGGGATCATTACGATGGAGATAGCTCAAATGGCGCTCGCTGCACTCAATGTAGACCAAAATGGCCTGGACGAAATGGATAACAGGATATTAACTACCATCATTGAAAAATTTAATGGCGGGCCCGTAGGTTTATCTACCATTGCCACTGCCTGCGGTGACGAAGCGGAGACCATAGAGGAGGTTTATGAGCCCTTTCTTATCCTTGAAGGTTATATTAAAAGAACTGCAAGAGGCAGGGAAGCCACTGAATTGGCTTATAAGCATTTAGGGGCGCTTCCTCCTTCCAAACAGAATACGTTGTTTGATTAGTTAGTATTATAAATAAAATAAATTCTTATATTTGAATTTTTAAAATCATTTATTTTATGAGTAAAAATCCATATCTCCATTTCCTAAAACGTCTTATAATTTTATCATCACTGCTGGGAATTATGACCTTAGCCTCCTTCTATCTTTTGCCATCAGGTTATCTTCCATTAGAAACCGGGTATTTATTCATATTTTTTATAATGACCATCGGCATTTCTCACTATATCCTGCTTCTTTCCACAAAAAAAAGTATCCATAGCTTTGTCATATTTTTTGTGACGGCAACGGTTATTAAATTACTGCTCTATTTTTCATCTATAATTTTTTACACACTGAATTACCCGGAGGAAACGGTGAAATTTATTGTCACCTTTTTTATTCTTTACGTATTTTATACAGTTTTTGAAATCATTTATTTATTAAAAAATTTTCCTACGCTAAATTCATCGAAAGAAGAATAGGCATTTAAAAAGCTATTGTTAACACAATAGAACATTTTGGCTCTATTCTAAATATTGGTTGATAGTAATTATAAAAACAGTTAGCAGTTGGCATTTTCAAGTTGGCAGTTGGCAATAGGCAGTTGGCAAAAAACTCCCTCGCCAAAGGCGAGGAAAGATTTGCCAACTGCCAACTGCATTTTGCCAACTTATTGAATTTACTGAACCGAAAACCGATCTCAAGTACTCGGGATCATCCAATATTTAGAAAAGAGCCAACATTCTTAAAGTATCCGGGTGTACAATTTTAATACTGCATTCATAATCTTGCTTTGTTGTCCTTTTACTTCTTGTGTTGTTGACAACAGAAGTTTGAGTAACAGAGATATCGCTTATCTGTATAATGAAAATACCTACTTAACTTGTAATTGCCTTTCATTAAATGAAAAAGATAGTATAAATGTTTACTTGAAGCTTACTATTCAACATAAAATGAAAGGTGTTCAGGCCAGAGATTTTAAGATATTTTATTGGCTGACTAATGATTATCGAAGCAGTAATATAATTTTATCGGATACTTTCAGATTAAAATTTGAGCTCAATCCGGATGCCGGTTCCTTACAACATAAATATATTTCATTTAAAATTCCGAAATCAAAACCTGTCACGCCTGCCTCCCCGGGTTACCCGGGGGGGACAAAGTCTGAGAGCTCATTGGGGGGCGAAAGCGGGAAAACTACAGATGCATTACTGATTATTGGAATAAAAGAAGTAGATAAATATACCTTTATTCCACGTAAGAGTGAAAGGTTCATCTGTGAGACTCCTGTAAATTTTGATAATAAATTTTCTGATAGATTTTACCTTTTTGATAAAACGGGCAAATATCCTTTGTTTAAAGATTACATCAACCCTGCTGATACGATACAAATCTCCGAATCAAGCATTCCCGACTCCGTACCTCAGTCGGGATCTCCGATTCGCTCCGACCGGCAACCTGTAACCAGCCTGTATATTTATCATTATGATCATAATTTTAAGCCGGCTCTGCCACCGATGGCGCGTGATCGTGATCATAGCGGCAGCTCTAAAACGTTGAAGATAGACACTGTTTATACCGTTCATTCTAATTCACTACTCATGTTCCCCAAAAAAGGGTTATATTTTGTACAACAAGATACAAATGGAAATGATGGTTTTTCTTTTTTAGTGTTAGATGGTAAGTATCCAAAGGCAACAAAAGTCAAAGACCTGATTGAACAGCTTATTTATATTACCACTAAAGAAGAAAGAAAACGATTGATCAATTCCAAACATCCCAAGTTAGCTTTAGATGATTTTTGGATTGATATCGCCCGTAATGAAAATTATGCACGCAGGCTCATAAAATTATATTATAACCGGGTAGAATTTGCCAATCGTAATTTTACATCCTATAAAGAAGGATGGAAGACAGACCGGGGGATGATCTATATAATCTATGGAAGGCCTGAAGAAGTATATAAGTTTGATGATAAAGAAAAATGGATCTATTCAAGGTATGTGATCAACCAGTGGGATGCCCGTCCATTCCATGAGGAATTATCCTTTACATTTGTTCATAAAGCCAATATTTTTTCCGGCAATCATTATGAATTGATAAGGTATCCTTCATATCAAAGAGAGTGGTATTCTGAGGTTGAGCAATGGAGGAAGGGAATGTTGAGGTAATTGAGGATTGAAAATGGAAAATATAAAATTAATATATGGCATAAGACCTGTTCTTGAAGCTCTTACTGCAGGTAAGGAAATTGATAAACTGTTTATCAAAAGTGGATTCAACAATGAAAAAATAACAGAGCTTATAAAATTAGCACAAAAGCTGAAAATCCCTGTTTTAAATGTGCCTGCTGAAAAATTAAACCGGTTAACAAAAGGAAATCATCAAGGGATTGTCTGCATTATTTCACCAATAAATTTTGCTTCACTCCATCACATTATTGATGAAACTTTCCGGAGCGCTCAAAATCCACTTTTATTGATCCTTGACAGGATAACAGATGTAAAAAATTTCGGGGCTATAGTACGAAGTGCAGAATGCGCTGGTGTAAATGCCATTATAATACCTGGTAAAGGAAGCGCCAGTATCAATGCTGATGCTGTCAAAACATCTGCTGGCGCTTTGAACTATTTGCCGGTATGCAGGACCAATAACCTGCTATCAACCATTGAGTACCTGAAAGACAGCGGTTTACAGGTAATAGCTTGTACGGAAAATGGTGATAAATATATCTATGACACAGATTTTCGTGATCCGGTAGCAATTATATTGGGTTCGGAAGAATATGGTATTCATCCGCAATATACTAAATTGGCAGATTCAACTGTAAAAATCCCACTATCAGGAAAAATCGGATCTTTAAACGTCTCTGTAGCTGCCGGAATTGTTATTTATGAAGTAGTGAGGCAAAGGATATACAATCTGGGTTAATAGCAGTTAAAAACGGTTAAAAATGGTTGCAACGGAAATCCCATTTCAAAAAGTAACTGGTATTAACCGATATTAACCTTTGTTAACTGATATTAACTTTATATAAGTTGGATAGAGAAGGTAAATGGAAAACCCGTTTCAAAAAGTAACCGTTATTAACCGTCTATTAACCAATATTAACCAATATTAACTGAATTTACGAAGTTATATCCCAAATATCATTACTTTTGCCCGTATTTATTACTTAAAATTCACTAATCAATACAAAAATGGCTTTACCAACTCAACAACGCGGCCAATGGGGTTCCAGCTTAGGTTTCATTTTGGCAGCTTCAGGATCAGCAGTAGGATTGGGAAATATATGGAGATTTCCTTACATAACAGGTGAAAATGGCGGGGGAGCGTTTGTTCTTATTTACCTGCTATGTGTAGTTCTGATAGGAATACCCCTGTTATTCAATGAAATAGCAATGGGACGGCTTACCGGTAAAAATCCTATCGGCGCTTTTCAAAATTTAAAACCAAAAAGCGCCTGGGTGATCACAGGTTTGCTTTGCATTTTAGCCTGTTTTTTTGTGATGAGCTACTACAGTGTGATCGCAGGCTGGACTATCGGTTATATCTACACTACACTCTTTAATATTGAAACTGATTTTCATACATTTATTGCAACTCCTGAATATGTTATCCCACTTTTAGCAATATTTATTGTATTGACCATTCTTATTGTTGTGGGAGGAGTTGAAAAAGGTATAGAACGCTGGTCTAAAGTGTTGATGCCGGTATTGCTGTTTTTAATTCTTGTTGTGATTGTCCGCAGTGTTACCTTAGATGGAGCTATGGAAGGAATCAAATACTATCTTATTCCTGATTTTGGTAAAATAAATGGTAAAGTCGTATTGGCTGCGTTGGGGCAGGCATTCTTTTCCATGAGTGTAGGCTGGGGACTTATGATCACTTATGGCTCTTACCTGCCTAAGACCCAAAATATTGTTTCAGCAGGTGTATGGATTGCTTTTGCCGATACTTCGGTGGCTCTTTTAGGCGGCTTGATGATCTTCCCTGCAGTTTTTGCCCTTGGACTATCACCGGCACAAGGGCCAACATTAACTTTTGAAGTATTACCCAAAGTTTTTGAGGCAATGCCTTTTGGCAACATAGTAGGAGCGCTATTCTTTCTATTGCTTATGATAGCAGCGTTGACATCTTCCATTTCCATGTTGGAGGTACCTGTTTCTTATTTTGTTGATGAACATAAAACAAAACGAAAATATGCTGCGTGGATCGTTGGTGGTTTGGCTTTCGTATTTGGCTTACCTTCAGCGCTGTCACAGGGTTGTTCAGAAACACTTACAAAAATGTCCTTTTTAGGTAAGACGAGCTTCCTGGATATTATGGATCATATCTGGGGCACTTCTGTTATTACAATTATTTGCTTATTACTTAGCTTGTTTGCCGGCTGGGCAATAGATACAAAAAAGATAGTTTTTGAATTAAATATTGGCGCTCCGGTTTTTGGTAAGCCCCTGTTTGGTAAAATAACATTATCACACATTTGGGTATTTTTTATCAAAGTTATTTGTCCTCTGGTCATCGGTCTTGTCTTGTTGAATTTATTTGGAATTTTTTAGTATTAATTTTACAAAATTATGGTCACTAATTCAAAGATGTTGAAAGCGATACAAAATTATTTCGGAGATAAAGCACGGTTACAACATATACTTGATGCAATTTGCGAAATAGAAAATTATGTTAAAGGGGTTTCAATAGATGAATTCGTTTCCAATATTAAAACAAGGTTTTATATTTATATTAATTATTCTTTTTTGATTAAAAAATACTATGTATTTGGATATTATTAATGTAGTTTTTTCAGCCACTATTCTTTTAGCTTTAATTTGGTTTGCATGGTGGTTGAGAGGAAAGTTTGATAAAATTGATAATAATACGATTATTAATCTTACATCTTTTAATCCTTTAACAAAAAGCGAAGTAGAACGTTTGGTGATATATGTTAAAGTATGTCAGGAAGGAAAGCGGCTTTTAGAATATGAAGAGGCAAAAGATTTTGATCAAATAGCTCAAAAAATAAAAGAAGAAAGAAGTGATGATGTGGGTGCCATATTAATTGCCGGTGTTGCAGGTTTAGCTTTAGGAGCATATCCAACTGCAAGTGAATAACTGACTACTTTCAGGAAAATAAGTGAAAAAAATAAAATTTTGGATCCGTAATTACTTTTCCTTCACACAAAGAGAAACCAACGGTTTTATTATTTTAAGTATTTTAATGGCGCTGTTACTTGTAGCGCCACTGTTGTATAAAAGCTTTATTGGCAGGCAATATAATAACCTTTCGGATCAAAAATTATTGGATAGCCTTGTTGCTAAAATAGATCCAGGATCAATTTCACCGGACGGTAAAATTAGCAGCGATCCTTATACTTCAGCAGGCAAAAAAGTACTTTTTAAATTTGATCCCAACACCGTTTCTTATGATGCTATGAGGCAATTAGGGATGAGTGATCTGATAGCAAAAAGGATCATCAAATTTAGAAACAAAGGCGGCAGATTCGTTACCAAAAAAGACCTGCAAAAAATTTATGACCTCCCTGAATTATTATTTTATCAATTAGAAGTTTATATCGTGTTACCGGAATTAACAGCCCGTAATGCCTCGAATTTTCTAAACAATGAGTCACCCGTTAACCTCACTGATGAAACATTTGATATTGATGCAAACCTTGATAGAGACAAAGTCTCTAAGGAGGCAAACAAACCCTTCGATTTTGATCCAAACACTGTTTCTTATTACGAAATGAGACAGTTAGGAATGAGCAGCCTGATAGCCAACAACATAATTAAATACCGGAATAAAGGCGGCAGTTTTAAAGCTAAAAAAGATCTTCAAAAAATTTACGACTTCCCTGAAACACTTTTTTCTCAATTAGAAAAATACATCACGCTACCCGAAAAGATAGAAAGATTCAACATCAATATAGCTGATACGGTACAGCTCCAGCGGATTTACGGAATTGGAACAATTTTATCCAATAAAGTTATCAAATTCAGAGATAAATTGGGGGGATTCGTTTCACTTGATCAGTTAAGAGAAGTTTATTATGGGCGTGATTCTATAGCAGCGCTAGCAGCGCTGAAAGCACTTTTAAAATATGCTTATATAGCAGATAATTTTATTCCAAAGAAAATACTGATAAATAGCGCAGCTATTGATAAACTAAGCCGGCATCCTTATGTTTCTTATAAGCTGGCAAGAACGATTGTAGATTACAGGAAACAACATGGAGTTTTTGAATCTGTAAAGGCAGTAAAAAACATCAAAGTACTATCAGAAGAGCAATTTGAAAAGTTGGCGCCTTACTTGTCAGTTGATCCCGTTAGATAAATAGCTGCCGTTGTATTTTTGAATGAAATTCCCTATTAATTACAAAAACTCAAGTCTGTTTTCCATTTCTTTTTGATCAATAATATCATATAGTAATTCCAATTTCCTTATTAAATCTCCAATGCTATATTTTTGTTGATGGACATAAATTATTCCTTTATGCTTATATTTCGTTGCCATAGTAAGAAAATCTACATCATGTGTTACAATAACTAAATTATTTTTTTTTGCATAATCAAGCTGTTCGTCATCACTAAGCCCAAGATTATTAGCATCTCTTGCTGAAAAGACATTAACACCTCTTCTTTTTAGACCATCAGAGATAGCTATATTGACACCTTCGTTTGTATAAAATGTAATCTTAATCAACGAACTCTTTTATGATCGATGGGTGTTTTTTTATTATTTTTTTTATTGTTTCTTTTTCCTCTCTTATTTTCTTTTTAAAATAAGAAATGTTTTCATAATAATAAGATAGTGCACCGTGTATCTGTTCCAAATTTAGATGAGGGTGGGCATCTATAATCTGGTCAGGAGTAAGCCCTAGCTTGTCATATTCTATTGCAATATCTATTACTCTTATCCTGGTTCCGGAAATAATAGGACTACCCTTGGAAATGCCGGGATCATTAACAATGTAAGGATGTTTGGAATTTAATCTCATATTTAATAATAGTGGAAAAAAACGCGAATAAGAAAAACCCTTAGAAGTGAGCGGCGCTTCAATAGAGATAGGCGCTCCTGAAACCAGGATGATGGATGAAACCACTAATTACACGAATTACACAAATTAAATTAGTGTAATTCGTGTAATTAGTGGTTTCATTTTCAGATTTAAATTGGACCCGAAGTCACCGCCCATTTCAGAGAGATAATATTTATTTAAGGGCATCTCTAAAAACTCCGCTTAACCCTTCTCCATTCAGGAGAAAGGCAGGGTTGAGGTGTAATCCCGAGTGCTCGGGAAGATATGCCCTTAAAAAAGATAACTTTTTCAACGTGATACTTAAGTTCCGGATTCCCAGTCAAAATCCTTTTCTCCGGCTTCAACCTTTACGTCAAGTGTATTTTCATCGGGGGGTATGGGGCATAATTTTTTGATGTTATAGACACAATTAGGATTAAAGGCATTGTTAAAATCAATTTCGCCTTTTTCAGCATCCTGAATGCTCCATTGAATATACCTGCCGCCTCCAAACGTTTCCTCCCCGTTGGACAGGTCTCTGAAAGGTACGAACAGATAATTTGCCCACTTAGCTTTCTGAGCCAACTTAGGATCCTGATAAGCAAAAAGCTTACAATCAACGCCATTGATCTTAAAAGAAATTACTCCATGCTTAACATACAAAGATGACTTGCCGGTAGAGCCTGTCATCATAAAAGGAGGCTGGTTCTTCAACTTTTTATATTCTCCTTTTATTTTATATTCAGCTGTCACAGCAAAATAGGCTAAATGTTCAAAATTACTTTTCCGCTCTTTAGAAAGCGGAGAGCCCTTGTCGCTTTTGAAAAAAACATCTTTCTTGTTTCTTAATTTTTCAATTTGCTTAACGTAATCATCTTGTGCAAAGTTATTATTGCTATATAATAAGGCGCACAACGTAATGAATACCGAGAGTTTAGTGATTTTTTTCATAATGCTTTTATTTTCTGATTATTAAATAACCCACGCACAACCTATACTCCCGCCTGCCCCGATCCTCTCGGGGAATGCCCGGGGGATAAATTTTGTGCGGTGCAAATATAAAAAAAAAGTTATAAAAAAACAATAAATGAGTTTTTTTTTAGATATTTGAAAATAAATATTTTTGCAAACAATAATATCCTGGTTCAAAACCTGATTAGTGGTGGGTTGCAATTATAAAAAACTAACTAACCAAAACCAGTAACCAACTAACTAAAACTATTAACTAATAAACCAATAACTGAATTTTTAATGATCTTTAATTAAGTGATATTGGATGAATATTTTAGTCCTCGGCTCAGGGGGCAGGGAGCATGTTCTTGCCTGGAAGCTATTGCAAAGCAGAAAATTTCACGCTGCAGGTGACCACGCGGAAGGTGGTAAAAAACTGTTCGTAGCTCCGGGTAATGCCGGCACGCAACAAATAGCTCAAAACATCTCAATTGATGTAAATGATTTTGAGAAAATTGCCTCTTTTTCAAAGCAAAACGATATTGATATGATCGTTGTTGGACCGGAAGCGCCTTTGGTTGAAGGAATTTGGGATTATTTTAATGATAATGATGATTTGAACAATATTAATATTATTGGTCCAAGTAAACTAGGCGCGCAATTGGAAGGAAGTAAGGATTTTGCCAAAAATTTCATGCGTAAATATGGCATACCAACGGCAAAGTCTAAAACTTTCACGAAGGACTCTTTACAGGAGGGATTGGAATATATAGAATCGCATGATGCATGGCCCCGCCAACTGGCGGGGCATATCGTATTAAAAGCAGACGGATTAGCTGCTGGCAAAGGGGTGATCATTGCAGATTCGATCCATAGTGCAAAAAGAACATTTAAAGAAATGCTCACCAATGAAAAGTTTGGCAAAGCAAGCGCTAAAGTGGTAATAGAGGAATATCTTGATGGCATAGAGGTGTCTGTCTTTGCGATCACAGATGGACGCAGTTATAAGCTGCTGCCGGAAGCTAAGGATTATAAGCGTATTGGTGAGGGAGATACTGGGCCGAATACGGGTGGTATGGGCGCTGTTTCACCGGTACCATTTGCTGATAAAAATTTTATGAGCAAAGTTACAGAGCGGATTGTTGATCCGACTATAGAGGGACTGCAGCAGGAAAATATTGATTACTGCGGCTTCATTTATTTTGGTCTGATGAACGTAAACGGTGATCCTTACGTTATTGAATATAATGTAAGACTTGGCGACCCGGAAGCCGAAGTGGTTTTACCAAGAATAAAAACAGACCTTATGGATATTTTTTATGCTGCAGCTGAAAACAGGTTAAGTGAAATTAATATTGAATTTGATGAGCGAACCGCTGCTGCCGTTATGTTAGTATCAGAAGGATATCCGGGGAAATATTTAAAAGGAAAAGAAATTACAGGCCTTGAAAGAATGACGAATGACGAATTACGAATTACGAATAATTCTTCATTCGTAATGGCTTTTCATGCAGGTACTACAACGAATGGCAACGGCAAGGTGATCACAAACGGGGGAAGAGTATTGGCGTTATCAGCCTTGGGTTCAAATATGAAGGAAGCGCTGCATCTCTCTAATGCAGCGGCAGAAATGATTGACTGGGAAGGTAAATATTACAGGAAAGATATAGGATTTGATTTGACAAATTAAGCGAAACAATTATGGGATGTAATACATGTTCATCAGGTGGTGCCTGTCACACAGTAACGGGTTGCAATAACAATGGGGGTTGCTTAACAGGCGGATGCAATAAAATGAATGTATTTGACTGGCTTGGCAATATGGATTATGCTTACGGTCCTGATACTTTTAATATTGTTGAGGTTCGTTTTAAAGGAGGCAGAAAGGGGTATTACCACAATGCCAATGATCTTGAATTGGTGACAGGTGATGCTGTGATTGTAGAGGAACAGAAAGGTCATCACTTTGGATTTATCTCTTTACAGGGAGAGCTGGTAAGGTTGCAGATGAAGAAAAAGAAAATTTCAGAAACTGATGATCTAAGAATTATTTATCGTCAAGCTTCTGAAAATGAGATAGAAAAATATAAACAAACACAGGAAAGGGAACTTTCCTGTCTGTTCAGAACAAGGGAGATCATCAAAGATTTGGGACTTGAAATGAAATTGTCAGACATAGAATTTCAGGCCGATAATACCAAAGCCATATTTTATTATTCTGCAGAAGAAAGGGTTGATTTCCGGGAATTAATCAAAATGCTCGCTGCCGAATTCAATATTCGTGTTGAAATGCTGCAGGTTAGCCTGAGGGTGGAAGCTGGAAGGTTGGGAGGTATAGGAGATTGCGGAAGAGAATTATGTTGCTCTACCTGGCTGACCGATTTTCAATCTGTTTTCACAACAGCAGCCCGTTACCAAAATCTTTCACTCAATCCAACCAAACTGGCAGGCCAATGCGGTAAACTTAAATGCTGTTTAAATTATGAATTAGAGACTTATATGGAGGCTCTTAAAGAAATACCAACGGTTGAAGAACCATTATTAACGAAAACAGGAGAAGCCCAGCTCCAGAAGACTGATATATTTAGAAAAATCATGTGGTTTGCTTTTGAAAATGAAAATACCTGGCACCCGATCACTACTGATAGGGTAAATGAAATAATGCAGATGAATAAGAAAGGAGAAAAGCCGGGATCATTAAGCGCATAGCGCTTTAGTTATTAGTTTATTAGTTTTTAGTTATGGTTGATTGGTTACTTGTTTTAGTTTTTTGGTTTATCAAAACTAATGACAATTGATCTAAAATTAACAAACTAAAACCAAAAACTAACAAACTAATAACCATTATCGGTGAATTATTATAAATATCTGTTACCCATATTATTAGCCTTCACTGCTTGCGATAAAAACCGTATTTATGAGCAAAACGTTGAATTGACTAATGAAGGCTGGTATGTTGATTCGGTGCTTACATTTGGTTTTAATATCCAGGATACAAGCCTAAGGTATAATATCTACTACAACATTCGTAACGCGAATACATACCCCTATTATAATCTTTATACCCGGTATTATTTAGAAGATTCAGTTGGTTCAACCCTTTCAACTTATCTGCATGAAATGTTTTTGATGGATGCGAAAACAGGCAGACCGTTAGGTTCCGGTATTGGCGATATATATGATCATCAATTCGAATTACTCCATGATCTTAAATTTAATGCTGCCGGCACATACAAAATAATCTTAAAGCAATACATGCGTAAAGACCCGTTGCCTGGTATATTAGCGGTTGGTATTAGGGTAGAAAAGAAATTGACAGTTGACAAGTAAAAAGTAAAAAGGAAAAAGGAAAAAGTGAATTTATACTTTTTACTTTTTACTTTTTACTTGACGATTAACAGTTGACAAATTAGTTACTTGCTCCAAGTGGGGCTCCGAATGAAGATTGCCATAGTCCCCTATTGGGAGCCCGACTCTCGGAGTCCCACTCCAAGTGGGGCTCCGAATAAAGGATTGCCAATCCCTTGATTGGGAGCCCCACGGGAAGTGGGACTCCCATAAGTGGGACTCCCATTAGCAATTTTTGCCTACCGTTATCTTCTATTTTGCCCAATTTTAAAATCAATTGAACAAGTTAATAAACATACTCCAAAACCCCCTCTTTATAGCTCTCGTAGTTGCCGCTATTATTATCCCCTTTTTACCTCAGTCCTTTGACAAATACAAAATGGAACTTGTTGACAGTGAAACAGTTTATGTATCACCGGACAAAAAATCATGGAATATTATTCTTTACAACGACCTTGACAATGACGGGAAAAGTGAGAAAGTTCGCTGCGGTTTTAGCCCCATTCTACAGTTACTTTTGTAAACATAATTAAGGAATTTAAAGTAAACAATTTCAAAAATTGGGAACACTATATAAACTTTTACATGGCTAAGAAAAAAAACGAGATATCGTCCAACCAAAAATACACGGAACTGCTTGCCTCCATTGGTTTTGCTATTGAAATGGGTCGTGAAAACGCTTTGGCAGCTATTAATGAGCGGTTACTTGCTACCTATTGGAAAATCGGCCAATACATTGTTGAATTTGAGCAACACGGACTTGAAAGGGCTGAATATGGGACTGAATTATTAAAGGATTTATCTAATGACCTAAAAATGCGTTATGGCAAAGGATTCAGCGTGAGCAATTTACAATATATGCGGTTGTTTTATCAATATTACCCAAAATTCCAGAAGTCTGGAAAATTCCAATCGTCTGAAATTCACCAGACGTCTGGTAAATCTCAAAAATACCAGACATCTGGTAAATTGACCTGGTCGCATTATTGTGAATTACTTGGCATTTCGGACGACCTGACCAGGAGTTTCTATGAGAAACAATGCAGTAAAGAAAATTGGTCGGTAAGAGAGCTAAAAAGACAGATAATTTCAGGACTTTTTCAACGGATCGCATTAAGCAAAGACAAAGAAGGGGTTTTAAAGCTATCCACTCACGGACACGAAATTGCGACAACAAAGGATATTGTAAAAGACCCATATGTATTTGAGTTCCTGAATATTCCGGAAAGCAAGAGAGTTTCTGAAAAAGCACTGGAAAAGAAGCTGCTTGACAACCTGCAAACATTTCTTCTTGAACTTGGAAAAGGATTTTCATTCGTTGCCCGACAATTCAGAGTAACCATTGATAATGACCATTTTCACGTTGACCTTGTATTTTATCACCGAATCCTAAAATGCTTTGTATTGATTGACCTGAAAATCAGAAAAGTCAAGCATCAGGACATAGGACAAATGAATCTTTATCTGAATTATTTTATAGAAGAAGAAAACACAGAAGGCGACAATGCACCAATTGGCATTATCATTTCAGCAGACAAGAATGAGCTATTGGTAAAATATGCAACAGGTGGCCTTTCAAATAAGATATTTGTTTCAAAATACCAGCTTTACCTCCCGGACAAAAAATTACTTGAGAATAAAATGAAGGAAATATTAGAAAAAGAATAGCCGCATTTCGCAGCCACATGAAGAAAATATACCCCCTAAAAAACAAAATTTTTTGGTATTTGGTATAAAATAACTGTATTTCGGCAGACAGAAATTTGCCCTAAAACAAGGGCTATAAGCAATAGCGGTTGACGAAAAAACATGTATCTTTACACTTTCAATATGCGGTTGGTTTTTGGGACAGGTGCGTAGTTCTTAAACCGCAACGAAACATATGCGCGTCCCGTTATCTTCTATTTTGCCCAATTTTAAAATCAATTGAACAAGTTAATAAACATACTCCAAAACCCCCTCTTTATAGCTCTCGTAGTTGCCGCTATTATTATCCCCTTTTTACCCCAAACCTTTGACAAATACAAAATGGAACTTATTGACAGCCAGACGGCTCTTGTTACACCGGACAAAAAATCATGGAGCATTGTTCTTTACAACGACCTCAACAATGACGTGAAAAGTGAGAAAGTTCGCTGCGGTATTTTATCCTTGCAATCACCAGGGAGTTATGATTATTTCATTCTATCTGACAATAAAGATGGCGTAATATGCCAGTTGAATTTCACAACCCGCTTGCATCGCCGCAGCAGGGTGTCATTTGGTGACTGCGACAATAACGGGTTCAATGAAATATACTTTTTTACTTTCAGGAACGACTCCATTTTTATTCAGCGCTTTATTGACCCCTACAAAGGAAAAGGATGCGAAGGAAAACTTACAAAACCCAAATACGTTGACAAAGTATGGAAAAATAATAAAAATGAGATTGGCGGAATTTCGGAAGCCAAATTCTATGATTTGAATGGCGATGGATACAAAGAAGTGATTTTTAGTATCCATACCGGTTTTGCACAACAGCCCCGTAATATGTATGCTTATGATATAATCAATGACACCATTTTGAAATCTCCTCAAAGTGGTGCTCACAGTGGTTATGGCAGTCCAATTTTCTATGATTTGAATAATGATGGGGAAATTGAAATTATTAAGGGCTATACTGCAGCTGGTAATTTGCCGGAAGATTTTCCGTATTCAGACAACAGCGCCTGGCTGATGGTCTTTGACAATAAGTTAAATTTTTTCTTTGACCCGATTGAATTTCCCCTGTTTCAATCCAATGTACTAGCAGTTCCATACAGAATAAAAGGCGAGACATTCATTGCTGTTTTATACCGGTATACCGGAACAGAAAATATAAAGCCGGCTTTATATCTATATAACATCAAAGGAAAGAAAGTAAAAGAAAAAATATTACCTGAAGCATATAACTGGAAAGCACTAAACATCATATCACTTAATTCAGAAAAAAGAGACAGATTGTATTTAATTGATTTCAAAGGAAATATAGAACAATTAAATGAAGAATTTGAAACAATAAATGAATATAAAATTGAACCGCTAGTGCACTCCTTTCCGCACTTTATTGATGCAGACGGTGATGGGGAAGATGAACTGTGTTTTTTTAGCGAGGACATGCAAAGGATCATTATCGTCCGCAACGATTTTTCGCATCCCATTGCCGCGGATGTACCGAATACAGGGGGTCATTTAGCATTGGAAATTAAACGAAACGGAGACCTGCACCCCAATATTTTCGTACAGCGGGGTGCAAACCGCTACATGTTCAGCTACCTCCCCAACCCGCTGTATTACCTCAAATACCTGATATACGCAGGCATCTGGCTGGGGCTGTCGCTGTTCATATTCGGAGTTCAAAAGGCAGGGGCCTATAAGTTAGAACAGGACAAAAAGAAGCTTGAGCATACGGTTAAAGAAAGAACCGCAGAAGTTATGACGCAAAAAGAAGAGATATTAACGCAAAATGAGGTATTGGAAAGTCGAAAGGAAGAGTTAGAAACAATGAATATTGAATTAGATAAGCTTTCATTAGTAGCGAGAAAAACAGACAACTACGTGATAATTACCGATAAAGATGATAAAATTGAATGGGTTAATGAGGGGTTTACACGCATTACGGGTTTTAAACTGAAAAACGTTATAGGCCAGCATCCCTCCGTTATTTTAAGAGGCGATGGTACAGACCCTGAAGTGGCAAAAAAAATTGATAAAATGGCAAAAACAAAAAAGCCATTTACATCAGAAATTCTCAATTACAATAAAAAGGGTGAGCCGGTTTGGCTTTATACTAACGTTACTCCGGTATTAGATGATGCCGGTGAAATTATACGATATATTTCAGTTGGTAGTGATATTACTGAACGCAAAAAAGCGGAAGAAAAGATCAAACAACAAAACAAAAACATCACCGACAGCATTCACTACGCAGAACGGATTCAAAAGGCAATCTTACCTTCAGATGAGTACATCAGGGAAATACTCTCGCCTGTTGAAGATGTAGGCTTTTTTATATTGTATAAGCCAAAGGATATCGTGAGTGGTGATTTCTATTTTTTTAAAAGGTGAGGGATACTACTGTAATAGCCGCCTGTGATTGCACGGGGCATGGCGTACCGGGCGCCTTTATGAGCATGATAGGCAGCCGGTTGCTTGATGACATCGTATATGACAAAAAAGTCACTGATGCAGCTCAGGTATTAAATCAACTCCGCAAGGGTGTGATACACGCGTTTGGCAAGGCAGGGGCTACAGGCAAGCAGCAGGATGGTATGGATATGGCGCTAATAAGTTTAAAGTTTAGAAAAAGCGATGCCATCGCTACGAGCGATGGCATCGCTACACTGCAATACGCAGGTGCATACAATCCTCTTTATATCTTTCGGAATATAAAAAACAGCGATAATGCGAATGGTTTGGAGGTAATAAAAGCGGACAGACAGCCTGTTGGTTATTATGGAGATAATGAAAAACCTTTTACCAACCACCACCTGCAACTGCGAAAGGGAGATACTCTTTACATTTTTTCAGATGGCTATCAAGACCAGTTTGGTGGATCTGAGGGGGGGAAATTCAGTCCCGGTCAATTCAGGGAACTGTTATTTTCTGTGCAGGATAAGAAGATGTCTGAACAACATGACGTCCTTGATAAAACTATTGAGGACTGGAAAGGAAATGAAGAGCAGCTTGATGATATATTGGTGATTGGGGTGAGGATATAATCGGCAGTCGGCAATTGGCAGTCTGCAGTCGGCAGTCGGCAATTGGCAGTCGGCAATTGGCAGTCGGCAATTGGCAGTCGGCAATTGGCAGTCGGCAATCGGCAGTCGGCAATTGGCAGTCGGCAGTCGGCAATTGGCAGTCGGCAGTCAGCAGTCGGCAGTAAGAAAGATACCTGAAAAAGAGACAGAAGAAGATAGTGGAAAAATAAGAACACTGTGGACTGAAAATTGAGCAAAACAGAAGATAATCTATATGCCATTGCGGTTGACGAGGATATTCGTACTTTAGTGTTTTCAACAAGCGGTTTATTTCGGAGACAGTGACGTAGTTCTTAAACCGCAACGGCACATAGCATTGACCGTTTTGCTTAATGCTACTGAACACCTACGATATTCAGAAAAAATTCGTAAATTTGTCATATGAAGAAGCAGAGAATCACTGAGCTCGATTTTATCATTGACCAGCTGACCGACTCAATTTTAAACACATATAGCGGGGACAGTTTTCAAACCAATATTGTACGACTAACAAAACTGGATTTAAAACAGGTGACAAATAAGAATGGTTGGGCTTTTGACTGGAAAAGTGAACTTAAACAAAATGACAGGGACGTTTATAAACTGACAATTTTTAACAATCCGGATATCATTCAGGGACTACTGAGCTTCACTATTAAAAGTGACCATGTATTCATGCATCTTTTGGAAAGTTCACCGTTTAACAGAGGAAAAGACAAAGTTTACGAAGGAGTACCGGGAAATCTTGTGGCGTTTACCTGTAAAATATCTTTTCAGCATGACAATGACGGGTTGGTTTCGTTTCATTCCAAGAGTAAGCTAATAGAACATTATAAAAGAACATTAGGGGCGTACCATTTTAAAGGACAATTAATGGTCATTACAACTGATGCTGCACAAAAACTAATTGACAAATATTTTAAAACATAAAACATGGGACTAATAAAAGAGCCAAAGGGAGTTGACTTTATGATTCAGAGTAGACCGTTGACTGCTAAAGAACAAACTGACTTAAGTGAATATATACGTAAGTTAAAACAGAAACGAAAGTCAAAATCCCGTAAACGACTAACAAAAATAGAATCCGAATAAATAACGGACAGAAACCGCACTAAGCACAATCGAGTAGCCCGCCCCGCCAAATCCTGACGGGGTGAGGCTCTCACACCACTGTACGTACGGGTCTCGTATACAGCGGTTCGTTAAGATGTGGGGCAACCTTTTCATAGTAAGAAAGCAATGATATGTAGCCCCTTTTCATTAGCCGTTTTAAGGTGATTGTAGTCACCAGAATCGGACTTTGAGCTACTGCCCATCCACCCATCCGTGTCCTGCTCCATGCGTACGCCTGACCGTTCGGAATACCTAACCGAATTAAATTCTTTCGTTTCCTCTCTGGTTTCTTCCAATCAGACCAAATACAGTACCTCAGCCGGTTACGCAGCCAACTGTCCAGTTCTTTGAGTTTGCTGTGAATACTTGCCATACGGAAGTAGTTCACCCATCCTCGCAAGACTTCTTTCAGTTTGCCTATGCGTTCGTCCAAGGTGCATGGAGTGGTTTTCTTTGTGATGAGTTTCAGGTTTTGTTTGAGTGTTTTCCAACTTTTATTGCTCACCGTCAGTTGGTATTTACCCTTCTCCCCTTTGATGTACGTGGGTACGAATTTGAAACCCAGTATCTCAAATTGCACAGGTTTGCGTAGGCCGCTTTTCTCCCGGTTGATGGGTAGTTTTAGTTTGTTCTTTAGAAACAAATAAACACTGTTTCCCACTTTGCGGGCTGCTTGATGGCTTTTTGTATAAATACTAAAGTCATCAGCATAACGAACATAGCGCAGTCCTTGTTTTTCCAGTTCCTTATCCAACTCATGCAACATGATATTGGACAGCAACGGACTTAGAGGGCTGCCCTGCGGTACGCCTTTTCTGCGTTTGACTAACTTCCCATCAATAAGGATGGGCGCACGTAGCCACTTGCGTATCAGGCGTAGCGTGAGAGGGCATTTTACCTTGCGGTACAACAGTTGTAAAAGAAGGCAATGATCCACTTCATCGAAGAAGTTTTTAAGGTCTATATCAACTATGTGCTGATAGCCTTCATTGATGTTCTTCTGCGCTTGAAGTACCGCTTGGTGAGCATTTCGGTTGGGGCGAAATCCATAGCTGTATGCTTTGAACTCCAGCTCAAACTTTGGCATTATCACTTGACTTACCGCTTGTTGTAGCAGTCTGTCAATTACGGTAGGTATGCCTAAAAGGCGTTTCTTACCGTTGCTCTTGGGTATAAATACCCCGAGGATGGGTTGAGGAAGATATGTGCCGTCTTGCAATGCGGTAGTTATCTTGTCCCTGTTTATGTTCAGGTGTTCGGATAACTCCTTTACAGACACGCCATCCACGCCTGCCGAACCTTTGTTCGACACGACTTGCTGACATGCAAGTCGCATGTTCTTACGGTTAATTACTTTCTCAATCATCTCGTTTACTATTCATTGTATTCC
>VRUD01000018.1:0-49551 GCA_019456305.1 Cytophagales bacterium
TATAATGTAGATTTTTGTTTTGCGCACATATTCAGTCATTTACATTCGCATAAACAGCAAAATGTATAGATAATGCACATTATTGCACACTTATTTATCGTAATTATAAGATATTCCACAATATTATAAAACAGAACCATTATTTTTTAATTCAATCTCAAATAAGCCAACAACCCATGCAGCCCTCCTTCACGTCCAAACCCGCTTTCTTTATAGCCGCCAAATGGTGAAGAAGGATCAAACTTGTTGTAGGTGTTTGCCCACACAACGCCAGCCCTCATCTGGCTGGTAGCTTTAAATATCTTCGCCCCTTTGTCGGTCCACACACCGGCAGATAAGCCATAGGGGGTATTATTGGCTTTTTCCACCACTTCTTCCACCGTTCTGAAAGTTTGAACGGCCAGTACCGGCCCGAAAATCTCTTCCTGTACAACCCTGTGCGACTGCGATGCATTCAGAAACAAGGTAGGCCTGCACCAGTAACCTTTATTGGGTAAAGAGCAAGATGTTTGATACAACTCAACTCCTTCATCCAACCCAATTTTGAGGTACTTGTTGATCGTGTCTAATTGCATTTTAGAATTAATAGCTCCAATATCGGTATTTTTATCCAACGGATCACCTACTATAAGCGTTTCCATCCTGTCCTTGAGCTTACGGATAACTGTATCAGCGATTGATTCCTGTACAAACAACCTGGAGCCTGCACAGCACACATGTCCCTGGTTGAAGAAAATGCCGTTGATAATGCCTTCTACGGCCTGGTCAATGGCAGCGTCTTCAAAAATGATATTGGCAGCTTTGCCTCCTAATTCCAGCGTAACCTTTTTGTTTGTTCCTGCAATCGCCTTTTGAATGATCTTACCCACTTCAGTGGAGCCCGTAAAGGCAATTTTATCAATATCGGGATGGTTAACGATGGCAGCGCCTGTTTTGCCTGCTCCTGTAATAATATTTACCACTCCCGGAGGCAGATCAGCTTCCTGGATAAGTTCAGCAAGCTTTAACGCAGTTAATGGCGTTGTTTCAGCAGGTTTTAACACTACGGTATTACCTGTTGCCAGGGCAGGAGCAATTTTCCATGCTGCCATCAATATTGGGAAATTCCAGGGAATGATCTGGCCGGCAACCCCGATTGATGCCGGCTTCCTTCCCGGGAAAGCATATTCCAATTTGTCTGCCCAACCGGCATAATAGAAAAAATGGCTGGCAGCTAACGGAACATCCACATCCCTTGATTCGCGGATCGCCTTCCCGCCATCCATGGATTCTATCACGGCAAACTCCCTTGCTCTTTCCTGGATCATGCGGGCTATGCGGTAGATGTATTTGCCTCTTTCTTTAGCCGGCATTTTAGACCAACTATTTTCGTAAGCATTCCGGGCAGCTTTAACGGCTTTATTGACATCTTCCTCCGTAGCATCCGCCACCTCTGCTATTTTTTCTTCATTAGCCGGGTTGATCGTATCAAAATATTTGCCTCTGGCAGGCTTAACAAATTTCCCGTTGATGAAAAGATCATACCTTTTTTTTAGCTTGATATGATCGGTTTGCTCGGGGGCAGGGGCGTAGCTCCAGCCGGTTTTGAAGTTTAGGGTTAAGTTGTTTTGTTTGTTATTCATGATTAATTTTTAAAAATTAGCAATTTCAACATCCTGGGGATCTAATCCGACTGTATAGTCTTCATTTTTAAGATCCAGCTTAATATCCCAGCCTTGCATAAAATCTACCCCAATGATCATTTCGCGGGGCATCTTATCAATGATATAGAAGAGGCCGCTTAGAAGTTTTCCTTTCATTTCAACTTCAATACCACAATAATTGCTGGCGGAGAAAGCTTCTTTGCCATTTACCCCATTAAAGATAATTGGTTTGTGCAGTTTTAATAAATGTTGAACAACCTTATTAACAACATCTCTTCTAATAAGTGACCGGCCAGCACCGCTATCAAACAATGCTATGACATTGATTTTACCTTTATCTGCGTAAACAGGCAGGTTTTTTTCGATTTTTCCCATGGTATAAATTATTTAGGAAATGAAACGGTAAAGTGGTTATTTTCTTTTTTAATATCTGCAATATATTTTTGTACAAACATTTTTTTCAATTCTTTGCCTGACATAATTCAACGTAAAAAGCAACCTAAAAGTTAAATTATTTTCTATTTGAATCTGCTCCTTTTACCCAATACTGAATTTGTTTATCTACGTTAATCATTCGAAAAATAATCCAATGACTGATAATTTCCCGTTCTCTCTTTCACTATCTGCATCAACACATCATTTGCCAGCCTGCTTGCACCGAAACGGAACCAATCTGGTGAGAGCCAGGCACTGCCCAATGTTTCTTTCACCATCACTAAATAATGTAACGCCAGCTTTGCTTTGGAAATACCGCCTGCAGGTTTCATGCCCACCATCCTACCCGTTTCATAATAAAAATCCCGTATGGCTTCCAGCATGACCAGGGTAACGGGCATTGTTGCTGCAGGGGTGATCTTGCCGGTGGATGTTTTGATAAAATCTGCACCGGCATGCATGGCGATCTCGCTTGCTTTCCGTACGTTATCCAGGGTAGAAAGTTCGCCGGTTTCCAGGATCACCTTTAAATGGGCTTTACCGCATGCTTCCTTTATTACTGCAATTTCGTCAAACACATAATTGTATTCTCCTTTCAAAAATTTACCCCTTGAAATGACCATGTCCACTTCATCGGCCCCTTCCTGCACGGCAAATTTTGTATCGGCAATTTTTACCTCCAATGGCGCCTGCCCGCTTGGAAATGCCGTGGCAACTGAGGCCACTTTGATGGCGCTGCCTTTCAATGCGGCTTTTGCCACCCTGACAAGCGTAGCATAAACACAGATTGCAGCTACTGATGGCAGGTCATCCAAAGCATCATGCAAATGCATGGCTTTATAGCACAATTGTTTCACTTTGCCGGGACTATCCATGCCTTCCAGCGTTGTAAGATCAATCATGCTCAGCACCAGCTTCAGCCCGGCTATCTTGGAATCTTTTTTTATGCTGCGCTTTGAAAACCTTGCCGCGCGTTCTTCTATACCTACCTGGTCTATGCGGGTGGTATTGGATAAAGCCCCCCTAAATCCCCCCAAAGGGGGGACTTTGCCATCGCTTTTGCCATGGGGTAGTTCAGATACTTTCATATTTTCTGTTGATTTATACGTTAAAATTTCTATGATCAAACTTCCATTCTATTTCTTTGCACTAAAACAACCCCATACATCCATAGCAGCCCAGGCACTTTCCTTTATCAACACCGCTTTTAGTGCTTAGTAATTGAAGCATTGGCTTCAAAAATATTTTTATTTTAACAATATAGATTGGTGCATTAAACTCACTTTTAACGATCGTTTCTTTTGTCAGCATCCTTCTATAACCTAATCCTCCTCCAATTCCCAGCCAGGTAAAAAATTTGTAATAACCAGTCAATGAAAATGTAACAACTCCTACTGATTTATCGAAAAGAACCTTACCCGTTTCGACTTTATATGCTTTAATGCCACCTAACCCAAACTGTAAGGGTAAACTTATTTCTCCTCGTTTTTCTTTAAAAATTAAAAATTCCCAGTAGGGGCCTAAATAGTTAAACTCAATTTCAACAGTATCTTTTTTAGTTTTAAAACTTTTCAGGAAATAAAATCCCAGCCCGGCTCTTATTTTCCCCTCATACTCCAATCCGAGCTTTATCCCTCCCATTTTTGCTTTTTGATCAGTAATAAATGATTTTCTACCGTCAGTAGCAATGATAAATTTCATTGCGCTGATTGGTTCAGCAGTATCCTTCTTAATATTTATGGGTGTACTATATTCTACGTCTTGTGTAAAAGCTGCTTTATATTGAAACACTAAAACCAGTGCTACTGTGATTAATCGTTTCATGGGCGTAAGTATTGGTAGTTGGCTATTAGATATTGGATAATATCAAAAATAAAAATCAATTATCAAATATACAACATCCAAATTACAAAATTACTTCATTTCCAAATTATCAATCATATCCTTTGTCATTTTCACCAAATCATATTCATGCTGCCAGCCCCAGTCATTTCTGGCTGCAGTGTCATCAATGCTCTTAGGCCAGGAGTCTGCGATCTGCTGTCTGAAGTCTGGTTTATAGGAAATGGTAAAAGCGGGTATATGTTTTTTTATCTCATCTGCAAGTTGTTTGGGTGAGAAATTAACGGCAGTTATGTTATAGGCAGAACGGACCTTTACTTTTTCTTTATTTACCCCCATCAAGTCTATAGTTGCTTTAATTGCGTCTGGCATATACATCATTGGCAGGAAAGTATCCTCTGAAAGCGGGCATTCAAAGTGCTCGTTATTTGTAGCCTTATGGAAAATATCTACCGCATAATCAGTGGTTCCCCCTCCTGGCAGTGCTTTATAACCGATCAGACCGGGATAGCGTAAGCTTCTTACATCCACTCCGTATTTTTTAAAATAATATTCACACCATCGCTCTCCTGCCAGCTTGCTTATACCATAGACAGTAGCAGGTTCCATGATAGTGCTTTGTGGTGTATTATCCTTTGGTGTGTTGGGTCCGAATACGGCAATAGAGCTTGGCCAGTAAATTTTTTTCAGCTTTTTCTCCTTTGCGGCATCCAGTACATTGATCAACCCGTCAATATTCAATTTCCAGGCAAATTTTGGCCTGTTTTCCCCGCTTGCTGATAAAATAGCTGCAAGATGATATATATGCGTGATCTGATACCGGTCAATGATTGCATTGAGCCGGTCAGCATCCAAAACATCAAGTATTTCAAATATTCCCGATTCGGTTATCAGCTGCTTTGATTGTATAATATCAGATGCTATTACGTTATCAACGCCATAAACATCTCTGAAACAGATGGTTAGTGCGGTGCCTATCTGCCCGCAAGCTCCGATGATCAAAATTTTTTCCTGGCTCACAAAAGTTGTCTTTTTTTGCCACTAAATCTCTAAAGCGCTAAATCCCACTAAAGAAATTGACAATTGACAGTAGACAATTGACAATATGCCTGCTGTCAATTGTCAATTGTCTACTGATTTAGTGGCATAATTTTTACTTCTTTATATCCAACGCTTTTTTAATTAAAAACAAAATATGTTCACGATGAGCTTTTGTTACCGTATTTGTAAATTCGGCAGCAGATAACGTAACTTTGATCTGATTTAAATGAAAAAGGGCTAAGGATTGTGATATATTGTCGTATTGAGATTTCTTGCCACTGGTACCCGGGATGATGTTAATTAGGCGTTCAATGTATTCAATCTGCAGATTTTGCCTGAAAGAATTCACTACAGTGCCCTTGTCATCTCTAAATATGGCTTTTGTAAGATCATACATATATTCAGATAGCTTGTATTTGTTGCCATATAACTCAGAGTCAGTTATTCTTTTTAGTACATTCGGATGCAAAAGATGGTTTAAGATATCTTTCTGAATATTTAAGATCCTTTCGTGGATCCTGGGGTCTTCATTTTTTCCGAAATGATTGAACCCCCTCCTTTGTATTTGCAGATAATTATATAAATCAGCGGGGAAATTGAATGCATCTATACCAAATGCATATTTTGACAAAGCATTCATAGCTCTTTTTTGCTCTTCATAGCTTACCGGTGTAAAGGGTTTGGAAGCGCCCTGCTGTCCTACCATAGCACGGTCAATATATACACCTCCTATATATCTTGAGATCACTTTCGCAGCAACATAATATTCGCGTGTCAGGATCAGGTAAGCGCTTCTCAATTCATGATAAGACTGCCCCTCAGTACTGTATTTTTCTTTAAGGTTTGAGAAAATGTTGTTGACTAATTTTATCCGGTCTATGGCATAGGTAATAGCATCACCAGACATATCCCCGATCATTATTTTTGGATCTATACCGGAACCAGGGCTGCGCATATCATCAGCATCATTGCCAAATGCCAGCATCGGATCAGTAGAGCGTGACAGGATACTATCTAATCGCTGCTTTTCTGCTTCCGGGTCATCTAATGCTTCAGAATAACCGTATAGAATCGCCCATTTGTCATAGGGTCCTGGTTTAACATCATAATAAAGCCCCTGTTTCTCTTTATCAAGGGCAATATTCACAGGTGAATAATCCATTACAGAACCGGTAAGCCCGATCTCTAATGTTAAATTTCTATCGTTTATTTGTTGGGGTGAATGAAGCTGGCTGGCTTTCATGTTATGGTTCAGGCCAAAAGTATGGCCCAATTCATGCAAAATCAGGGCATATAATGACTGTTTAACCAATTCTTTATTTTCCATTTCTGACAGATCATTCGCCTTCAGTGCACAGATCCCGAATAGCTTTTCCTGATGTAAGAAATCACCAAAAGAGCAGTATGCCAGCCCTCCTTTAACTCCGGGGATAATATCTTCCCCTTCCTGACCTGTGGTGGAGAGGGGGCCAGGGGGCGAGGTGGACACGCTTTCAAAAAGTTTTTCATACTTGAAACGATTGGTCATATAAATAAATTCCAGCATAATATCAGCGCCCAGGATCTGCCCTGTTCTCGGGTTGACAAAGCTGGGGCCGTATCCTCCAAAGGGAGGATTGGGTGATGAAGTCCATCTCAGAACATTATACCTGATATCACCCGCATCCCAGGTTGCATCATCAGGCTGGATCTTTACCTCGATTGCATTTAAAAAGCCTGCTGCTTCAAAAGCTTCGTTCCATGCAAGGGCAGCTTCCTTAATTATATCTCTGAACTCGTTCGGTGTTGTTTTTTCAATCCACCAAACTATCGGTTCAACCGGTACAGAGAGGTCTGCTTTTTTACGCTTTTTTTCCAGATGCCACCTGTGGACCAGGTCCCTGTAAGGTGTGGCGCTCACTGAGGTCATATTATCCACCTGACTGGTGAAATATCCCACACGCGGATCATCAAATCTGGGTACAAAGTTGTTTTGAGGCACTTCTAAGAGACTATGCTGGATTTTAACACTCACAAAGCGAGCATCCGTAACAGCTTTACGACCGTAATTTACAGGATAAAAATTTTCATAAACGTATTCTACAACGATATCGGTATTCATTGGATAGTTTTTTATCCTGACATATTTGGTTTTTCCCTTGCTCAGCTTACCTAAATTAAAGCGTGTAGCCGCTTGTTTGTCTTTTGGATTTGGAGAAGGCTTGACCTGCTGCATACTCTCTTTGAGAAAAATATCATCTGCTTTGATCAGAAACTCTGTTTTGTTCTTGTTTTCTCCAACAATTATTTGATTTGCAAGAATAGCCCTGTTAATATTGGCGTCAGCAGCCCGGCTTAATGGATTTTTTTCATCAAAATAATAGCCGGTATTTTCCAAAATAAATTCGATCTTGTTAAAGTACTTTTTTATCCTGAATATTTTTGCTCCCCTGTAAGCCCCCCTGAAATGCCGTGCATCCAGAATACCTTCCACGGTGTGGCTGAAATAAATATACTCCTTATTTAATTCATCTTTATGAATTAACATATAGAGTATTCCATTTGTCGTGTCCTGATACAACGTAAACAGACCTTCATATTTCCTGCATGGCTTTGTTATCGATTTTATCGATTTTATTGTTTCCTTCTTTTTATTTTTGGCAGCTTCAATGATCTGTTCTTTGATTGATTTCTGGGCAAATGAAACAGTAGACAGCAGACAGTTGACAGTTGACAATAAAACCAATGCTACAATAACAGATAAAATTCTTTTATTGACCATAATAAAAAATTTTGTTAAAGCACAAATATAGTATTTTTTAGTAAAAAAAGAACAATGAAATAAAAACCAAAATTTACAAAAATCTGAAATCCACAACTGTATTGTTAAAATTAATAATTAATCCATTTTTGCAATTATAATGTTTAACATATTTTGAGCAAACATAACAATAATTTATGTGCCCCGCACATAAATTTTATGTGCGGGGTGTGCGGGGTTATGGTATTCTTTTCATTCTTTTAAAAAAATATTCCTGTAGTTATAAACGATGAACACCTGGTACAAATCCGTACGTACATCAAAAACAATCCCGAAAAATGGAAAGATGATGAACATTACAAATATTCATTAAATCCTAAAATCTTAATTAGATTTGTTTGGCAAGCCGATGTTTTAGTGTTTTTAAAGAAAATATGAGATTTTATCAGGTTTTTTAGTAATTGTGTATTATATTGCAGTGTTTTTTTCAAATCACAAGGCACCTGGTCTCAAAAAGCCGGCTTTGATTAAATTCTTTATCTTTGTCTGATTTTAAAAATATAAAACAATGACAACAGTAGTTTTAAAAATCCCCGATAAAAAAGAAAACTATTTTTTGAGTTTATTTAAAAAACATCGTTTGAAAACGCGTGTTTTAGAACGGGAAGAAGACGAAGACCTGATAGCGCAGTGGATTGACGAAGGAATGAAAAGTGAGGATGTCTCCGAAGAAGAAATTTTTGAAATATTCCGGAAGAATGGAATTAAAGTATAAAGGTTCTTTTAAAAGGGATTTTGAAACAAACAACCGGCTCATTATTGAAGCGGTGCACAAAGCGGTTATGAATGTAAAAAATGCTTCATCGGTAACCCAAATTCAAAATCTGAAAAAAATGCGTAAATACACAACTCATTACAGAATCCGTATAGCAGATGATTATAGAATTGGCGTTATCATCAGAAGCAACACCGTTTGGTTTACCCGTTTCGGACACCGAAATATTTTTTATAAAAAACTTTTTCCATAAAATCATTTAAAACCCTAAAACCATGAAAAAATCAAATCTCTTCCACGCAGCAGTTGCCATTGCAACTTTCTACTTTCTAACTTTACAAACTTTCAACTGCTTTGCACAGCCCCCCCCCACCATCTCCTCCTTCACCCCTTCATCGGGTGCAGTAGGCACATTGGTAACCATTACAGGCACTAATCTAAGCATCCCCACGGCTTTTACCATTGGCGGAGCTACTGCCATAGAGGTATCCAATATCGGAACCACATTAGTAGGCTTGGTAATGCCCGGCGCTGTTACAGGCGCTGTATCTGTTACCACAGCAGGAGGCACAGCAATAAGTGTCAGTAATTTTACGGTTACACCAACACCTTACCCTGGCTTACAGCAGGGAAATAAATTAGTCGGCACAGGGGCTGTGGGCGCTGCACGACAAGGTTGGTCTGTTTCCATTTCATCCGATGGGAATACGGCTATCGTGGGAGGATTAGGTGATAGTAGCTGGGCAGGAGCAGCCTGGGTTTATACCCGCACCGGCGGAGTGTGGACACAGCAGGGAAGTAAATTGGTCGGCACAGGGGCTGCGGGCGCTGCATTTCAAGGCATCTCTGTTTCCATTTCATCCGATGGGAATACGGCTATCGTGGGAGGATATCAAGATAATTCTGCTGCAGGAGCTGTATGGGTTTATACCCGCTCCGGCGGAGTGTGGACACAGCAGGGAAGTAAATTGGTAGGCACAGGGGCTGTGGGCGGTGCAGAGCAAGGCGCCTCTGTTTCCATTTCATCCGATGGGAATACGGCTATCGTGGGAGGAGATGGTGATAGTAGCTTTGCAGGAGCAGCATGGGTTTATACCCGCTCCGGCGGCGTGTGGACACAGCAGGGAAGTAAATTGGTCGGCACAGGGGCTGTGAGCTCTAACGTTCAACAAGGCGCCTCTGTTTCCATTTCATCCGATGGGAATACGGCTATCGTGGGAGGAATTGGTGATAGTAGCGGTATAGGAGCAGCATGGGTTTATACCCGCACCGGCGGAGTGTGGACCCAGCAGGGAAGTAAATTGGTCGGCACAGGGGCTGTGGGCGCTGCAAATCAAGGCATCTCTGTTTCCATTTCATCCGATGGGAATACGGCTATTGTGGGAGGACGGTTTGATAATAGCAGTGCAGGAGCAGCATGGGTTTATACCCGCTCCGGTGGAGTATGGACACAGCAAGGTAGTAAATTGGTCGGCGCAGGTGCTGCGGGCGCTGCATATCAAGGCATCTCTGTTTCCATTTCATCCGATGGGAATACGGCTATCGTGGGAGGACATCGTGATAGTACCAATGCAGGAGCAGCGTGGGTTTATACCCGCTCCGGCAGTGTGTGGACACAGCAAGGAAGTAAATTGGTCGGCACAGGGGCTGTTGGTTCACTCGTTTATCAAGGTTACTCTGTTTCCATTTCATCCGATGGGAATACGGCTATCGTGGGAGGATATCGTGATAATACCGATACAGGAGCAGCATGGGTTTATAGCGTCTGTACTGTTACGGGTACTCCTGCATCCGCAGCAATTTGTTCAGGAGACAGCATTTTAATCAATGGAACATACAGAAGCGCAGCGGGAACTTATACCGATACGCTCACAGCGGTGAATGGCTGCGACAGCATCATTGCAACCACTTTAATGCTAAATTCAAACCCTGTTATCATTTCATTTACCGTAACCTCTATTGGCTGTACACCGCTTAATAATACGCTATGTGTTACTACAACCGGTGCCGATACACTCTTTTGGTATTTTGGGGATATGACTTATGATACAACCTTATCAGATACCTGTCTCACCCATATTTATACCAATGTTACCGCCAGTCCTGTTTTTTACAATCCAACCATAATTATAGAGAATGTTTTTGGCTGCAGGGATACAGCTTCAGCAACAGTTACGGTTTTACCACCGGTAACTGCTGCATTTACTGCTTCGCCAGATACGGCCGGCTGTCATCCTTTTACGGTTGATTTTCAAAATTCCTCAACAGGTGCGGATAATGGCTACTTGTGGGATTTTGGAGACGGAAGTCCGGCAGTTAATGATACAAATCCTACCCATATATTTACCAATACAGCAAGCCTGATTGATAGTATTTATACCGTTAGATTGATCGCTACCGGTTTTCCGATCTGTAAAGATACTGCTGTACGACAAATATTAGTACATCCAATACCAACAGCAAGCTATACAGTAAGCGATACTGTTGGCTGTGTAGGCGATACTGCCTTTTCTACCAATACAAGTACCGGAGCGACTTCATACCTGTGGCAGGTAGATGGTATTACTTTAAGTACAGATACAAATGCTTTTATAATAGCGCCTATACCCGGCACTTATGCATTCAGGTTAATAGCATCAGATGGTGTATGCAGCGATACCTCAGCAGAGACAATTATAACGGTCTATGCTTTACCCACTGCAAGTATTACAGGCACAGATCTAAGCTGTACCGCAGCTAATGATGGGGCTGCTGACCTGACAGCTTCCGGTGGCGCCCCGCTTTCATACAACTGGTCTAACGGAGATACTACTGAGGATATCATGGGTTTGTCTGTTGGTACCTACACGGTGATCGTTACCGATACGAATGGCTGCACAGCAACTGACAGTGTTATGATCTCAATTACCGGTAACTTAATAGTTGTCATAACAAGCATAATTGATGCTTCATGTATTGAACTATGTGATGGCGTAGCTTCTGCATTTATAACCGCAGGAACAGGAACTTACCAGTGGAATGATCCTTCAGGGCAAACAAATCCCATAGCTAATAACCTCTGTACAGGTGAATATAACGTAGTTGTAACTGATTCTGCCGGCTGTACTGATACAGCCACTGCAATAGTTGGGTCACTCCCTGAATTGACCCTGGCCATCACTCCAACAAATTCGACTTGCGGCAACACAGATGGCAGTGCAACGGTAAATGTGTCCAATGGCGCTATTCCTTATACTTATTCCTGGTCAAGCGGTGATACCCTTCTCTTTGCAGACAGCCTGGCATCAGGTATTTATGTTGTAACCGTTACAGACGACAATGGTTGCTCAAGCTTTGAGATTGCCATCATCAGCGACAATAACGGGCCAGTTATCACGGTGGTGGCAGCAAATGATATTACCTGTAATGGTGGTTCAGATGGTTCAATTGCTGTGAGTGTATCAGGCGGAACAGCGCCTTTTACTTACCAGTGGTCAAACGGAAGCACCGGACAGGTTATCACAGGTTTGGTTGCCGGGCCTTATGAACTGACGGTTACAGATTCTGCCGGTTGCATTGCCAATAAAAGCGTTACGCTTATCCAACCTGACGCACTGAGCTTATTAATAACCACCACCGATGCCATTTGCAGCAATAACGATGGAAGTGCAACGGTGAATGTAAGTGGTGGAAACGGTGGCTATACTTATTCCTGGTCAAGCGGAGATACGCTGCCCGATGCAGACAGCCTGGCAGCAGATGTTTATACTGTAACCGTTACAGATGTTAGTGGATGCACAGATTCCGCGAGCGCTGCTGTAAGCAACGCAGGTGGAGCAACGATCACCATAGATTCTATCATTGATGGAGGATGTGGCGCTTCTTTAGGTTCAATTTATATCAGCTTAACAGGCGGGTCAGGGATATTTACCTACTTATGGTCAGATGGTTCTATCAATGAAGACCTGGTAAATGTATCTTCAGGAACGTATAATGTAACTGTAACCGATACCAACAACTGTATAGCAACAGCAAGCGCTCACATATCAGGAATACCTTCAGTAGAAGCTTCAATTTGTCTTGTCACGGTTGACAGCGCTACGGGCAAGAACCTGATCGTATGGGAGAAAACACAAACACAGGGCGTTAAATCTTACAACATCTACAAAGAAAGCTCTCAAATTAACAATTATTACTGGATAGGAAACGTACCTGTTGACACCTTAAGCATATTTGTAGATACTTTGTCAGACCCAACGATCAGATCGTGGAGGTATAAGATGCAGGTGGTAGATTCATGCCTAAATGAATCAGAATTAAGTGCAGACCATAAGACGATGCATCTAAATATAAATTTAGGAATACCCCCTGCAATAAACCTGATATGGGATCATTATGAAGGAGATTTTTCATTTTCCACATATTATGTTCTTAGATATACAGCATTAACAGGCTGGGATACATTGGGCGCGCTGGCAAGCAATCTTACTTCCTTTACTGATCCTTTACCGCCTCCTAATGAAGACCTCTATTACGTTGTTGAAGTAAAGCACCCTACGGGCTGTGATCCAAATCTGAGTAAGGTGTTAGTTTACAATTCAGCCAGGTCAAATGTATCCAACAGGCTATTGCCTACGGGGATCACTGAGGGGGGTACCTCGCTTCGCCCGGTACAGGTTTTTCCCAATCCATATTCGGGTGTGACTCAGATAAGCTATACTTTACCTGAAAAAGCAGATGTGCTCTTAGAAGTATTTAATGTTTTGGGCAAAAAGATACAGGTATTGGTTAACGGTGAACAAAACAGCGGGAATTACCGGTATAGTTTTAGCGCTAAAGGGTTGGGTTATTCTTCGGGGGTTTATATCCTGAAATTAAGAGTGGGTGATAGTGTATATACTAAACAGTTGATGGAGTATTAAGGCGTCCCGGGTAATTAGTATATCGTTTCACTAAAATAATACACCAAAAATAATTACTATCCTCAATTATTCATAAAATCCCAATTTCAAAATCCCAAGTTCAAAATAAATCCCAATTTCAAAATCCCAAGCTCAAAATAAATCCCAAATGAAAAATCCCAAAAACAAAACCACCAATCACGATTGTCTGCCTCCTGATGACTTATTAATGATAGTGCTTAGAATACTTATGATCTCTTCGGATTCCTGAATATCAGCAGCAACTTCATTGGGATTCAGGTAAGTACCACTTATTGTCCGCAGAAAAAACCTGACTTCCTTAGCCTCCTTCCTGGATATCCCCACTTTGTTTATGAAATCCTTTTTAGTCAAAGTCCCATCGGCTTCTTCAAAATTAGCGCCTACAGAAGTTCCCGAAGCGCCCAATTGTCCACGTATTCTGGCACATTCAGGATATTTGGGAAGCAATTTACATATTTCGAGCATCCTTTTTCCAAATAGCAATAATCGCTCTCTCAAATCATACGGCTTTTTGGGATTTTTCATTTGGGATTTATTTTGGATTTTGAGCTTTGGATTTGGGATTTTATTTGTTTCATCTTAAAGTTTAGGAATAATATAGGTTAAATGTTATCCTTTTTATGAAACGCTACACTAGGGAGCGCATAGCGGATCAACGTTCGCTATGCTCAATGCTCTTATTTTTCATTTCTTTTTTTCTGTCTATAAAATAATGAATAAACTTAATAATAGACATTATACCAACGATAATAAATATAATTGCACCAATTATTCTTAAAGTTATTTCTATTTGCTCTAAAGATATAACTAAAAATAATATTGTCATTAATATAAGTTCACTTGTATCTTTCATTTTTGAGTTTTGAGTCCACTCTAAAAAGTCCGAAAAATAAAAATGCCACTAAATCACCAAAGCACTAAATCCCACAAAACCCTGAAAATCAATTAGTTAATTTTTAGTGGGATTTAGTGTTTTTGTGCTTTTGTGGCAAAAAAGACTTTTTAGAGTGGACTCAGTTTTAAAAATAAGATTTGTAATTTGAAAGTTCTACTGATTCACTTTATCTGGTTCCCCATCAACTTTTTCTTCTACTGTATCTGTTACTACCGGTTCGGGTTCTTCGGGTATTTTTTCAGTTTCAGTAAGTGTAGGCAGGGATTGTTCTCTTATCTTATTTTCCAATTCTTCCATTAATTCGGGGTTATCAGGCAGCATTGCTTTAACGCTGTCCCTGCCCTGCCCGATCTTGCTACCTTTAAATGAGAACCATGAGCCGGATTTTTGAAGGATATCCAGTTCAACGCCCAGGTCAACCAACTCACCTTCTTTTGAAATGCCTTTTCCATACATAATGTCAAATTCTACCGTTTTGAAAGGAGGAGCAACCTTATTTTTAGCAACTTTTACTTTTACACGGTTACCGGTAATTTTATCAGGTCCATCTTTGATTTGGCCTATCTTTCTAATGTCAAGGCGTACAGAAGCATAAAATTTGAGGGCATTGCCGCCCGTGGTTGTTTCAGGGTTGCCGAAAAATACGCCTATTTTTTGCCTTAGCTGGTTGATAAAGATACAACTGCAGCCTGTTTTATTAATAGTTCCGGTTAATTTTCTCAATGCCTGTGACATCAGCCGTGCCTGGAGGCCCATGGTGCTGTCTCCCATCTCACCTTCTATTTCGTTTCTGGGCACCAGGGCAGCCACTGAGTCAACGACCAGGATATCTATTGCCCCGGAACGGATAAGGTTCTCGGTAATTTCCAGCGCCTGTTCCCCGTTGTCTGGCTGTGATATAAGCAGGTTTTCAGTATCGATGCCTAAATTTTCGGCATAAAGTTTATCAAAGGCGTGCTCGGCATCTATAAAAGCAGCAATGCCTCCGGTTTTTTGAGCTTCAGCAATAGCGTGCATGGCAAGTGTGGTTTTACCTGAAGATTCAGGGCCATAAATCTCTATCACTCTGCCTCTGGGTAATCCGCCTATTCCAAGCGCCATGTCAAGACCTATGGAGCCCGTAGAGATAACAGGCATATCCTGTACCTTCTCATCACTAAGCTTCATCACAGTGCCTTTACCGTAAGATTTTTCAAGTTTTTCTATGGTGAGCTGCAGGGCTTTAAGCTTTTCGGATTTTTCTGAGTTTGTGCTCATGGTTTTAGTTAGTTTTTTAAATATGAAATTATACAACGGGGTAAAGTTACTTTAATAAAAATAATTAGCAAAATGTTTTTTTGGTTTTAATTTTTAATTTCTTAAATTTACAGTCAGAATAGGATATCAAGCAGCCCATATCCTTAAAGAAAGAGTAAGAATAAACGTATGAAAACAATCATAATGAAAAAATTATTATTTCTTACTTTCCTGTCTATCTTTTTAATTAATCCCGTACCAGCCCAATTAGACAACAGCGCTTTTTACGATGAAATAACAATTGCATCTAATACTAAAAACAAGCTCTATCTTGGTATCAATAACCTTAATTTTGCAAAGAACAATGAATACTTCAATAAAATAGCCGATGGCTATACCTTGTTCGGTTTTCAGCTCAATCCAGCGCTTATTTATTACCCTTCTGACAATGTCCGCATTGATGGGGGCATATTTTTGTGGAAAGACTTTGGCAATGACAGGTTTTCTCAAATAGCTCCTACCTTTACAATAACGATTAAGAAAAACGATCTCCGTTTTCTCTTCGGGAATTTAACCGGGAGCCTCAATCACAGGCTGATAGAACCCATTTATGATTTTGAAAAAATCATGCTTGACAGATTGGAACACGGAGCTCAGCTTATTTTGAAAAAAAATTGGTTGTACTTCGATGCCTGGATAGATTGGGAAAAAATGATATACCGGGATTCTCCTTTTCAAGAAGAAGTATCAGGAGGGCTATCGACAAATTTTATATTATTAAAAAAACAAGATAGTAATACAAATGAAGGGAACCTTTCCCGACCTGCGGTGCGGGACAGGTCGGCTTCGCCTCGCAATAAAAATCTGACATTTGAAATACCTTTTCAATTTTTTGCCTATCATAAAGGCGGACAGATTGATACAAATACCACACCGCTATTATCTGTACTTAATACAGCCGTGGGGTTTTCTATTGATAAGAGATTAGGCTCAAAGGTGTTTTATGATCTTCGCACTGATAATTATTTTGTTTATTATAAGGATTTTTCATTAACAAAAAGGCAAGCATTTAATGAAGGAACCGGCATTTACCTCAACCTCGCATTAAAAACAAAATTTCTAACGCTGATGGTTAGCTATTGGCAGGGAGAAAGGTATATCGCTGAATATGGTGGTAAGTTGTATCAATCAGTATCAAGTAAAAAACAGGGGGAGTATGAGGGGGTACGTCAATTGCTTTTTCTCAGGTTCATGCATGATGTAAAAATAACAGACAATATATTCCTGGTATTCCGCTTTGAACCTTATTATGATTTTGTTAATGATAAAATAGAATTTTCCCACGGGTTGTATGTGACTTACGGGCAGGATATTTTTTTGAAGAAAATAAAATAGCAAATAAATTCAATTACGTCCATTCTTCCTCACGTACAATTTTCGCCAGGTCTTTTTCCAAAGCTATCTTCTCATTTTCTTCAGGCGTGTTGGATTCTTTGGTTTTTGAATAAGGGACATTTTGAGGTATAAAGTCATCCTTTGCCCCGGGCTTGCTGTAATCATAAGGGCCGCGATAAACGGTAGGAATTTCACCTGACCAGTTGCCGTGAATTGGCTTGGGATCGGCAGTCCATTCCAGCGTGTTGGAGTTCCAGGGATTTTGTGGCGCTCTGCGTCCTTTGAAAATACTGTAGAAGAAATTGAACAAGAATATCAATTGAGCGCTCACTGCAACGAAAGCAAACATACTGATCATTGAATTCAGGTCTGCAAATTTATCAAAGGCATCAAAGCCGGTAAAGGAATAGTATCTCCTTGGAACCCCTGCCATACCAATATAGTGCATGGGGAAAAACACCAAATAAACAGAAGCAAAGGTGAGCCAGAAATGCAAATACCCAAGCTTTTCATCCATCATCCTGCCAAACATCTTGGGGAACCAGTGATAAACACCTGCTATTACACCAAATAAAGAAGACATACCCATCACGATATGAAAGTGAGCAACCACAAAATAGGTGTCGTGCAGTTGAATATCAATGGCAGGACTACCCAGGAAAAGCCCTGTTAAGCCGCCTGAAATAAATACGGAAACAAGGCCTATAGAAAACAGCAATGCAGGCGTAAAAATGATATTCCCCCTGTACAGAGTGGCGATATAGTTAAATACCTTAACGGCAGAAGGAACGGCTATGATGAAAGTGAGGATCATAAAGACTGACCCCAGAAACGGGTTCATACCTGTTATAAACATATGGTGCGCCCATACAATAAATGAGAGACCCGCAATGGCCAAAAGCGAACCAACCATTGCCTTGTATCCAAAGATAGGTTTCCTTGAACAGGTAGCAATGATCTCTGATGTGATGCCCAATGCCGGCAGCATAACAATATAAACTTCAGGATGGCCCAAAAACCAGAACAGATGCTGAAACAGAATAGCGCTTCCACCAATATTATGGAGCGCTTCTCCTGCGATATAAATTTCTGACAAGTAAAAGCTGGTCCCAAAACTCCTGTCAAAGATCAATAATAAAGATGCTGAAAACAATACAGGAAATGATAGTAAACCAAGAATAGCAGTGAGGAAAAATGCCCATATAGTTAAAGGCAATTTAGCGAAAGACAGCCCTGGTGTTCTGAGGTTGATCACCGTAGTGATATAATTGATGCCTCCCATTAACATAGCCAATATAAACAAGGCCATGCTGACAAGCCATAAGGTCATCCCCAATCCCGAACCTGCAATAGCCTGGGGTAAGGCGCTTAAGGGCGGATAAACGGTCCATCCCCCAGCCGCAGGGCCAGACTGAACAAAAAATGACCAGAACATAACCAGACTGGAGGCAAAGAAAAACCAGTAGGAGAGCATATTGATAAAGGGTGACGCCATATCGCGGGAGCCGCACTGGAGGGGAATGAGGTAATTGCTGAAGGTTCCGCTCAATCCGGCAGTTAGCACAAAAAACACCATGATGGTACCATGCATGGTGATCATGGCCAGATAAAATTCCTGGTCGATCTTACCATTTTGAATCCATGCCCCTAATATAGGTTTGAGAAATCCCATTTCCATATCGGGATAACCAAGCTGCAGCCTCATCAAAACAGACAGGGCAGCCCCGATCAAAGCCCAGAAGATACCGGTAAACATAAACTGCTTGCCAATGATCTTATGGTCCTGGCTGAAAACGTACTTAGTGATAAAGGATTCTTTTTTATGATCGTGATCGTGTCCAAGTCCGTTTTCCTCAATATGAGCAAAACCGTCTCCTTCTTTGGTATCAATTTGCTGGGTTTTTGTGCCTGCTTTTGCCATGTTTAAAGTTTAGAGATTAAAGTACAAAGTTAAAAATTTTTATATGTAAATATACAAATCTATTACTTATTCTTCTTCATCCTCACTTTCATCTCCTTTTACTTCCTCCTGCGCTAAAGCTTCATCAGGCAGGCTTTCAATACCTAACACAAATTTCCTTAATTTTTCAGGCACTTTTTCCAGATATTCAGGATGTTTACTTAGCCATGACTTTTGTTCAGAGAGCCACTTATAGTAATCCTCCTCCTCATCTACATAAATCAGATATCGCATAGCAAAATGTCCCTTGCCGCATAATTCAGCACAGGCGAGCTCATATTTAAAATCAGGGTTATTGAGCTTCTTGCGCATTTCTTCCGTAGTAGTTCTCGGAGTAAAATAGAACCTCGTAGGCATACCTGGCACTGCATCCATTTTTACCCTAAAATGAGGTGCATAGACACTGTGCAATACGTCCCGCGACCTGATCTTAAACATAACAGGCTTGCCTTTTGGGATATGGATTTCACGGGGACTAAAATCATCCAGGGATGCTTTGTCGGTAAAGTCTACACCGTTTTCATTGGTTTCATCAATAAGCCTGAAATCATATTTGCCTAATTTACCATCGGGGCCCGGATACCTGACTTTCCAGGCAAATTGCTTGCCCATAATTTCTACAATTACAGGATCTTCAGGGGGATCCATCATCACATTTATCCAGGTTTTTAATCCGTAGAATGCCATAATAACGATCATAATTGTAGTAGCAACTGTCCAAAAGATCTCTAATTTATGATGATCAGGAAAGAAATATGCTCTTTTGCCTTCTTTATATTGGTATAAGTAAGGGAAGACGAAAAGTAGAGTATTTAAGAAAAGCCAGGCAATAACCGTAACTACTGTAGTTACCCAAAACAGATTGTCAGTTACCAGGCCATGTACAGAAGCGGATTCAGGTAAAAACTTTAAACTGAACTCTCCATAAGTCCCGAATAATAATCCGATGCCTAATACCATGATGACCGGGAATAAAATAGCATTTACCTTATTGAGCTTGTCTACCCGCTTTCTGAAACTTCCACGTAGAACAGAAAAGAGAGTGTGGGTCCGGTAACCTAACAGTAAGATCACCATGATCAGAATGGCAGCGATGATTAGCAATATTTTGAACATATCATTTTGAATTTGAAAATATTAAGAAAATTTAAACAGTATGATGCACACTCTCCTCCAACATCGGATGATGCTTCGCTATCAGCGATGCTTTGGAAAGCGCAAAAAGAACAGTATATAGAAAAATACCGATATAAATCACTGTAACGCCTATTTCCATAAAACCTATACCTCCCTGTTCGTGTACGGTGCCGGGCATCACCATCAGGTAAAAATCCAGCCAATGACCGAAAAGAACTAACATACAAACAATTTTCACTATTGCCATATGGCGCTTCGAATCTCTTGTCATCAATGCCAGGAAGGGAAAGATAAAGTTAATGATCAGGGTGGCAAAAAACCATGGAGCATATTGATCGCTCAACAACCTTTGTACAAAATAAATTGACTCTTCGGGGATATTGGCATAATAGATCAGGAAGAATTGACAAAACCACAGGTAGGTCCAGAAAACGCTGAAAGCAAATACAAATAAAGCCAGGTTATGAATATGGTTCTCATTTACGATTGCCAAATAGCCATTTTGTTTGAGATATATTACTATCAATGTAATAAAGCACAACCCTGAAACAAACCAGCTTGAAAACACATACCACCCGATCATGGTGCTGAACCAGTGAGCGTCAATGGACATGATCCAATCCCAGGCAGCCATAGAAGAGGTAACGCCAAAAATTACCATAAAAAAAGCGCAGATCATTCTTAGCTTATTAAAATGTTCAAGCCCGCCACTAATATCTTCCGTAAGAGAATATTTTCTGATCAACCAGAACAGCCCGAACCATAATACAAAATATCCTACCATCCTGGAAGTAAAAAATGGCATATTCAGAAAGCCACTCTTTCCATCGAGTATTTCATCATACCTTGCATCGTTTTTATCATAAAGATATTCGTGTGTCCAATGAAACAGGTCATGGTTTGCAACAAGAAATATAATTAGCATCAGTACACCTGCAACAGGCAAAAAGTAGCCAAAAGCTTCCGGGACTCGCTTTATTGACACCGACCATCCTGCCCATGCTACATATTGCATAGAAAGGAAGAACACACCAATAAGCGCTATACCTGTAAACCAGACATTATTGAGCCAAAGATTCGCCCATAGTCTTTTTGACCAGTGGAGAACATGATTTAGAGCTTCTCCTCCCTCATGCTCACCGTGACCGCCAACGTTCATTAATACAATTCCGAGTATCACCAATAAGATACCGGCACCGATCATTGTCATCAGGCTTTTTTTAGCCTTTTTTGTAAATTCAAATTTTTCTTCCATGAGATAGTTATAAAAAAATCACTTTATTGGTTTAACTATTATTTAGAAAAGATTTTGAAGAATACCGCCAACGGTGTCCTCCATAAACCCAAAAAACAAGCTCTCTGGATTTTGATTCCCATTCATCTATAGTATTAAGGTCACCCCCCTTAGTTTTATCCCATTGATATTCAAAAGCGCCACCAGAATAAAACGATGCGGAACATCTAATTATTTATTTCTATGCTTTTTTTCCCTTTTTTCTTCCCTTTTTTCTTTTATTGTTTTAGCTGGCTTCTTTTTTATGTTTTTTTTAGCATTTCTTTCTTTTGCCATGATTTTAGATTTTGGTTATTATTTTTTTTAAATGGTTGCTAACGTATGTGCAATTCTTAGACTTATATCCCCAATATGGTACGGTAAACGAAGTCTGCAAAGATCAAATTTAATATTTTTTTTTCAATCCATACTTAAAATAATCGTTATCTTGTATTTTTACTGTAATTGTTTTCATGATTATTTAAATTGGTTTTTCAAACGTAATTGATTATTTGTCATAGTTTATTGTTTATTGTCAACTGTCTACTACCTATTGCCTACTGCTTCTGCTTCTGCAATGCTTGAACATAATGAACGATCTTCCACCTTTCCTGTGGATTAAGCTGCGAAGCATGAGACCCCATCCTGCCCTTTCCCCAGGTGATGGTATGGAAAATATGTCCTTCTGCCAGATTCTTTACCCTGCCTTTATTGTATGCAGCAACGCCTTTAAAAACAACACCAACAAGCCCATCCCCTTGCCCGGTTTCTCCATGGCAATGAACACAAAATCTTGAATACAATACTTTACCTTCCTCCAGTATTTCATCAGTCAGCGAAATTGGATTCTTTAAAGTTCTTGCAGCCAGTTCAAAGCTGTCTTTAGGTATATGATAAGGCATCTGTCCGCGGGCAATCGTGCCAGGAACAGGTTCCCGCATTCTACTTGCATCAGAGTTGGCTTGAACTTCTGTTTTTTTAAGAGGTTCATAGGGAATTGAGTGATACATATTAGGCGCAAATTCAATACCCGGGTCACCCGGATCCTTTTGGCAGGAGGTCAGTATTACGAAACTGAAAAAAATAATATAGTACAGATATTTGTTCATATTGAAATTCGTTAATCGTTATATTATATGTTACATTTCTTTCTTATTAACTTCAGCCGCACCTGTATCCTTTAAAATTGTAGTGATCTTTTTTGCATCCAGATCATTTGCTTCAAGTTCAACTGCCAAAACAAATTTATCATTAACACTTCTGACGTCAAACATTTTTGCTTTCACACCAGGCAAAAGCCAGCTCCTTAAAAGGAAAGTTGCTACCATTCCCAAAGCACACAACAATACGGTCATTTCAAAAGCAACAGGTATAAAATCAGGCAAAGGGATACCCGATTTACCGCCAATGATCATAGGCCAGTCAAAGCCCAGCATCCATATTTGCATCAGCAGCGCAAGAGAAGTACCGGTGGCTCCGAACAAAAACGCCACAATATCTATCCTTGATCTTCTGAGCCCCATCGCTTTATCCAATCCATGCACAGGAAATGGTGTATAAGCTTCATGGAGCTTTACGCCTTTGTTACGGCTTTCTTTTACAGCTTTGAGGAGAACTTCCTCATCATCGTAGATTCCGACTAGATAATTGTTAGCCATTGTTTACAAAGTTGATTATCATTAAAGTAATTCAACAAAATATTCTACAAGGTAAAGGCAAATTATGCGCTTTTCTGGTTTCTATGCTTAACTCAATAGCTTCCTTAATATTTTTTAAAGCTTCTTTTTTGGTTTTACCTTGAGATACACAGCCTGGTAATGATGGACACTCAACTACAATATAATTATCTTCACCTTTAGTTAATGTGATAATAAATTTCATATCAATTATTTAATTAATGTATATGAACTGCTACTGCTACTTCTCCCTATTCCCTTATTCCCTCATCTTTAACCAAACCCATTGTCCATCAACATGAATGTTGAGTTACAACCCCCTATTTCCCTATTTTCTACAATCCACGACATAAATGTCGTGCTACGATTCCTTCCCATTCACCCTATCCGAAGACGATTTCAAAATTGACTTCACCTCCCACATATTTATCACCGGTAGTACCTTTGCAAATAATAAGAAACAGAGGAAGAAAAAAGCCAGTGAAAACAGGAAATCGCCCATATCTATGAGCGTTGGGTAGAACATAGCCCAACCAGATGGAAGATACTCCCTGTGCAACGAAGTTGTAATGATCACAAAACGTTCAAACCACATGCCTATATTGATCACGATTGACAAAATAAATGTACCAATTAAGCTTCTTCTTATTTTCTTTATCCAAAAAAGCTGCGGTGACAACACATTACAGGTCATCATGACCGCATAAGCCCACCAGTAAGGACCCGTAGACCTGTTTATAAAGGCATATTGCTCGTAAGGCACGCCTGAGTACCAGGCAATAAAGAATTCTGTAATATAGGCGATACCGACAATAGAGCCGGTAAGAATTATGATCTTATTCATGGATTCAATGTGTCCCCTGGTTATGTAATTTTCCAGCTTAAATACCTTTCGGGTAATAAGCATTAAGGTCAACACCATAGCAAAGCCGGAAAACATAGCTCCCGCCACGAAATAGGGCGGGAATATAGTGGTATGCCAGCCCGGCACCAGGGTAGTGGCAAAATCCATACTTACAACTGAATGTACTGATAATACAAGCGGGGTAGCAATACCGGCTAAAATCAAGCTTACCTGTTCATATCTTTGCCAGTCTTTTACGGAACCAATCCAGCCAAAGCTCAATATGCCATAGATGAATTTAGATACTTTATTTTGGACTTTTTCGCGTATCGTGGCCAGATCAGGTATTAAGCCCATATACCAGAAAACTAAAGAAACAATAAAATAGGTGCTTATTGCAAACACATCCCACAATAAAGGTGAGTTGAAATTGACCCACAGCGAACCAAATGTGTTGGGTAATGGAAACACCCAATAAAACCCAACCCAGGGACGGCCCATGTGTATAATTGGAAATAAACCAGCACACATCACAGCAAAAATCGTCATTGCTTCGGCTGAACGGTTGATGGAATTTCTCCATTTTTGCCTAAAAAGCAATAATATGGCAGAAATGAGCGTTCCCGCATGCCCGATCCCTATCCACCAAACAAAGTTGGTTATGTCCCATGCCCAGCCTATTGTCTTGTTCAATCCCCACATACCGATGCCTTCGAATAATGTGAAGTATAAAGAGATCATTCCAAGTGTTAAAAGTCCGAGCACAAATCCTACTGTCAGCATCCAGGAGATGGTAGGTTTACCAATCACCTGCCTGGTTATGTCATCGGTCACATTGCCCATGGTTTTTTTGCCTGTGACTAAGGGTTCTCTTACGGAAGATACTACTTGCATGGTCGTTGTTTGTAATTCAGTTACAATTCAGTTGTAAATTACTATTGAATTATTTATTCCTAATCTTCGTCAAATAACTCACATTCGGCTGCGTATTCAATTCTTCAAGCACATGATAAGCCCTGTCTTTGTTTTCTTCTTCCAATGTTTTAGATATCTTGCTTTTCGGATCGTTCATATCACCAAATACAATTGCCTCTGTGGGACATGACCGGGCACATGCTGTTGTAAATTCACCATCAATGGGTCTGCGGTTCTCTTTTTTAGCCTTTAATTTACCTTCCTGAATTCTTTGCACACACATGGTACATTTCTCCATCACTCCCCTGGAGCGAACTGTAACATCGGGGTTCAAAACCATTTTACCCAGCTCATTGTTCATATTATAATCAAACTGGTCATTTTCGGGATACTTGAACCAGTTAAAACGCCTTACTTTATAAGGGCAGTTGTTAGCGCAGAATCTTGTACCAATGCACCTGTTATACACCATCTGGTTCAATCCTTCCGTACTATGCGTTGTTGCCAGCACCGGGCAAACTGTTTCACAGGGAGCGCGGTTGCAATGCTGACACATCATGGGCTGAAAAGTAACTTCAGGATCTTCTGAAGGGACGTCCAGGCCATCCAGGTCATCCTTTTCAGCATCGCTGCTATAATATCTGTCGATCCTGATCCAGTGCATCTCTCTTCGGTTAAGCACTTCCTCTTTGCCCACTACCGGCACATTATTTTCAGCCTGGCAGCCGATCAGGCAGGCGCTGCATCCGATACAGGAATTCATATCTATGACCATGCCCCAATGATGGTTGGGGTGTTCATGTTCTTCATGCCCTTTGGGCCATAATGAAACATCTTTTGGATCTTTAGGCCCTTCATGGGTCTGTACTTTTGGAAAATCACGCCCGGCTTTCGGGTCTTTCAAATATTCTTCAAAGGTAGCTTCCTGGACAATAGCATCCCGATCCATGAAGGTGTGATGGGTCTGTGTCTGGGCTACATTACCACGATCACCTCTACCAACCCTGGTAATCCGGGTATTCAAATGCAAATCTTTATGGTTTTCATCCTGAGGCTTTTCTGTTTTGGTGATCTTTACATTGCTGGTAGAGAAATTAAGAGAACCATCTGTAATTGAGGCAAAAGGATAAGCATTTTTTCCAATACCATTAGCACACTTGCCGGCATTTTTTCTGCCATAACCAATGGCTATTGCCGCTGTACCAAAAGCCTGCCCTGGCTGAATTAATACCGGAAGTACTACTGAATTATCACCCGCCTCTATCTTAACATAATCGTCCTGTGTCAATCCTTGATCTTTAGCATATTTAGCTGAAACTGACAAATAATTGTCCCAGCAGGCTTTGGTGATAGGATCCGGCAGTTCCTGCAGCCAGGGGTTATTTGCCTGTGAGCCGGTTCCTATCCCAATCTTTTCATATAATACAAGCTCACTTGTTTGTGGATTAGCCTTATATTTTTTATTTATCTTTGATGCCAGATCATTTAATGCAGTACTAAAGTTTTTTTCACCTTCCATTCCTTCATGGATACTGGTATAATTTACATTCGGAGCTAATTCAAAAACTCCATCATGCAAACTTTTATCCCAAAATTTCTGAAAGGAAGTATATTTCGTTTGAAGTGGAAACAGATTGCTTTTCCAGCTTTCTTTCAAATAACTGTAATAATCTTTTTGAATATTTGCCCATTTTAAGAGACTTTCCTGTGCTGCTCTTGTTTTAAAAATAGGTGAAATTGTTGGCTGCCCCAGGCTGAAATATCCCTTTTTCGGTTCTGCATCATTCCATGCTTCAAGGTAATGATGATCGGGACAAATATAATCACACAGGCTTGCTGTCTCATCAACCCTGTCACCAAAAGAAACTTTTAAGCCAACGTTTTTAAGAGCATCTGCCAGATCACTCCCTGAAGGATGATCGTAAACAGGATTGGCATTGTAAAAAATAACAGCGCTGATATTTCCTTTTCTTACATTTTCAATGAATGATCCCATAGCAGCATCATCGCCTTGCTTTTGGAATGAAGGAACATCTATCTCAACTGCATTACCATAGTTTATCAACAACTGGTTGATCTTATTGACCAGGATTTGGACAGAAACATCATTAGAGCCGCAAACAACTAATGATCTGCCTTTATTTAGCCACAAGTCACTAACAGCTTTATCAATAAATTTTACATTTTTAACAGGTTCTGTGTTAATCGTTTCCCTTCCGGCTAATTCAGCTAGCTCATTATACAAAGCCGCAACCACCAATCCCTGCTGTGATGGTTTGATTGTAGAACGATGATCAGCATTGGCGCCGGTAAGCGATAAAACAGATTCAAACTGGTAATGGCGTGACATACTCTTCCTGCTCTTTCCTATCTTCCTGGTCTTTGAATACTGGCGGGCATATTCTACAGGCGAGATCCAGGTTCCCAGAAAGTCTGCTCCAATGCTTACGATAATATTGGCTTTGCTGAAATCATAAGAAGGGATTAAGTACTTGTCAAATGTAGCTTTATTCGCATATAATATGGCTGAGGATGAATTGGCGTCATAAGTAATATGTTTGGCGGTAGGATATTTAGCCAGGAAATCATCAACGACCTTTTTGGTGGCAGGACTGATAAGGGTTGAGGAAATGATCCTGATCTGACCGTTATTTTCAGCAATTTTCTCTAATTTAGAAATGACCTTTTTATCTGCATCCTCCCAGCTAATGTATTTATCTTTTCCATTTTCGATTTTTCTCGGCCCTTTTAACCGTCCATTATCATATAAACTTAAAACTGACGCCTGTGCCCGGGCATTCAACCCACCCATTGTTACGCCTGAAAGCTTGTTTCCTTCAATTTTGATCGGCCTGCCTTCCCTTGTTTTAACCAATACACTGCAATAATCGCTGCCATCCATATAGGAAGAGGCATACCAGTTGGCTACTCCCGGGTCAATTTCTTCAGGTTTATTTAAATACGGGATAGCTTTTTTGATAGGAGTTTCACAGGCGGCTAAAGATGCTGCGGCTACACTGAAACCAACCATTTTTAAAAAATCACGCCTGTTGGATGATAAAATACCGGAACTCCGGAGATTTTCTCCATTAGGATCATTTACCTGCCTGCCCGCAGGCAAAGAGTAGAAGGATGCCGGCAAAGGTTCGGAAAACTCTTTACCGGCATTTTCCAAAAATTCAGGATCTTTATTGAGTTCTTCAATTCCCTGCCAGTATTTTTTAGTGTTGTTTTTCATTATATTAGTTCGTTTAAAAATTTTCCTTTAAATAACCACCTTTACGATTTTATAATCTGTGTAATCTGCCTGCCCCGTTAAATCTCTTTTATTTAATGGGGTGTTCAATAATGACACTTCACACAATTGATCCCTCCAATATCGGCAACGACCATAGGCTTTTTTGTTCCTTTTTGCTGATGAATTTCAAGCAATTTATCATAATAAGCATTACCTTCTGCATTTACTGCTGTGCGTCTGTGACAATTAATACACCATCCCATAGTTAAGCGGGCATGCACCCTTATAACATCCATTTCTTCAACCGGACCATGGCAGGTCTGGCATTCAACACCTCCGACTTCTACGTGTTGCGAATGATTAAAATATGCCAGGTCCGGGAGATTATGAACGCGCACCCATTCTATTGGTTTATTATTTTCTATAGCTGCATAGATCTTCTTTATTTCCGGAGATTCTGTTTTTATGGCGCTATGGCAATTCATGCAGATATTTGGCGATGGTATATTTGCATTTTTACTTTTACGAACGCCTGTATGACAATAATTACAATCAATCTTATATTGTCCGGCATGCAGCTTATGGGAAAATGCGATAGGCTGCTGAGGTTCATATCCCTGTGTAACACCTATGCTATACAAGCCCATAATACCGGAATAGGCAACTACACAAATAAAAATAAATGCGATAATACCGATGAAAGCTTTGCTCCGCAGCACCGCAAGCAGGTCAAATTTTTGCTCAACGAGATATGCTTCAGTTTCGGTTAATTGTTCCTTTTTCTGGGTAAGTACATTTTTCAGAATAGAAATGATCAGAAAAAGAACAATTACTAAGATCAGGAGAACTACCAGTAAGACACCTAATACAACTGAAAAATATTTATCAGAATCCCCGGTTTTTTCAGATCCGCCAATAACTTTTCCATCACCCGTCTCTTCCTTAGCTGTAACTTCTACAAAATGCTCGCTTTGATATATAATATAGGATACAACGGATTTGATCTCATCATCTGTAAAATCATGGGTGGGCATTTCGGTTTTGTTGTGTTTATTGAAAAGATCCACCGCATATTTATCACCGCTTTTTATTACCTTCTGGGAATTTTTGACAAATTTCAGTATCCATTCAAGAGGCCTTCTTTTGTGCACATCTTTCAGACCCGGGCCAATGACATCATCATTGCTCACTTCATGACATTGCGTGCAATTATCACTGAAGAGAATTTTACCCTGGGATATGATCGCTTCATCGGTAGAAACGCCAAAACCAATCGCAGCGCTTTCAGTAGAAGAAGGAGTAGTGGCAGGAGCAACGGCAGCAGTATCCGTGTTTTCATCAGAGCTGGCAAGAGCTTTAAAGCTCATTGAACTGATGAAGAAAATAATTGCGAATGAAATGAATATATGTTTCATATCACTGTAGGTGTACATGATTGTATCAAAATCATTTTCGGCACAAATCTAACATTGGAAATGATATAAACAAATGATTTTTAAAATTTTTTTTCATTGTTGAAAAAAATACGTTTTTTTAAGAAAAAATGTTAGGAAAATATATATTTGTATCTTCCAAATCCTTATTAGTAAATAGATAAATTGAACACTTTTATAAAAAACCTAACACGCTCCTTTAAAAATTCCCTGCCAGGTGAAGTTGCCCAGTACAAGATGGCGCCTTATGGACGTTTATTAAAAGAAGAGGCATTAAAGCTCAATGCAAATCCCAGGCTTAGTGCTGTACTGATATTACTTTATCCTGTTAAAGGAGCAAAGCGCATAGAGCATAGCCCCGCCAGTTGGAGGGGTAAAGAGCATCACTCAAAGGGCTCTGCGTTCAGCATATATACAGTTTTGATTTTACGAACATCTGATCATGGAGTCCACAGCGGACAGGTAAGCTTTCCGGGAGGGAAAAAAGAAGAAAGTGACAGATCGTTGGAGGATACAGCATTAAGGGAAGCAGAGGAGGAGATTGGCATCAAGAAAAATGATGTAAAAGTAATAGGTCCCTTGTCAGAGCTTTATATACCTACCAGCGGGTTTTTAGTACAACCTTTTGTTGGATACTTAAATAAAAAACCCTTATTTCATCCCGACAAGAATGAAGTGCAAAAATTGATTGAAGTGCCGCTTGATCTTATTATGGATGATGGTATTGTAAAAGTAACCACCATTCTAAAATCAAAAACCCGAAATCAAAAATCCGAAATTCGAATACCTTATTTTGACATACATGGAGAAGTAGTCTGGGGAGCTACGGCTATGATGTTGAGTGAATTGAAAGAGATTTTAGTGGGTATAGGGATATAAAGGATATAAATAAAAAAAACAAAAGCCCTTCAAAATTAGACGCTTATAGCATACATATTGAAAGGCTTTCATAAGATTAACTTATTTTAAAATTATCAATTTATCAGTTTTAACGATCACATCGTTAATAATGATCTTATAAAAGTATAAACCATTTTTCAATGAACCCTCGCTTATATTAATGGTATTGCCATTTACAAGAGGGTAAGTGAATAATTTTCTACCCATTATATCAAAAATTATCAATTCTCCTTCCTGCCCTTCCTGAAATTCATAATCTAATTGCATATTGCCGGTATTAGGATTGGGGTATAATTTAATTTTATATGATAACCATATTTCATTAATACCCAACACATCCACTGCAACCAAACGCGTAGTTGTATCACTGCCGCATGGATTGGTTACGGTTAAAGTTACCCAGTAAGCGCCGGCAGAAGCGTAAGTATAGGTTGTATCTTTTGCAGTAGAAGTACCTATTCCGTCTCCGAAATCCCATAGCCAGTTGGCTGCACCTGTTGAAGAATCTGAAAAATTAACCGTCATTAAAGAATCTGTGTAGCCGAATAATGCAACAGGATTGGGGCAGACTACTGTTACAGGATCACATATGGTATCCGAACCACATAGATTGGTAACAGTTAAGCAAACATTGTAAATCCCTGAACTGTCATAAGTATGTATGGGATTTTGCAGCGTACTGGTATCTCCATCTCCAAAATCCCATAGCCAGTTGGCTGCACCTGTTGAAGAATCTGAAAAATTTACTGTTAATAATAAATCTGTATAACCAAACATTGAAACAGGATTGGGGCATATTACAGATACAGTATCACAAATGGTGTCTGAACCGCAACTATTTATGGCAATCAGGCATACGTAATAAGTTGTTGCACTATCATAGGTGTGTACAGGATTTTGTTGAGAACTGGTATCACCATCTCCAAAATCCCAGATAAATGAGTTGGCTCCGGCTGAGGTGTTAAAAAAGGTCACTGTTAGCGGGAAACTGTCTGAAATAGTATCAGCGATAAAACCGGCAATTGGTTTTGGGAATACAGTAACATAATGCGTGGTAGAATCTTGATTGCCGGAAGAATCTGTTACAATTAAAGTTACCGCATAGACTGTATCTGGAATTGCAGATAGGTTGGTAAATGTATGTACAGGATTCTCAACCGTAGAGGTATCACCATCCCCGAAATTCCATAAATAACTGACTACTCCGCAAGAAATGTTACTGAAATAAACCGTATAAGGATGGCATCCAACAACATCATAGGTATAATCATTTTCATAAAACGCAGCGGAACCCTCTTTTGCAGTAATTACTCTAAAACCTTCCCAATTTTCACAAAATGGAGTTAAATAGTGTAATATAGTAACCCAATAAATACCTGCACTATCATAAGTGTGCCAGATAGTATCACCTGGATACCATAGAGGGCCTGTGATCACAGCATTACAAATATTTAAACTATCAGGCCAGGCAGAAGAAGTATCTACAACAAAAGTATCGCTTATACAGGCATAAGGATCTCCAAATGTTAATGTGAAATTGGTAAGTGTATCAAATGTAAAAGGTACTTGCCATGAATCCATACCTGTAGTATCACAATAGAAAAAAACATCAGGTTCAACAAATATATTTTGTTTTGGGTGTGACTGAATACAGAAACCTGCTGTATCTACACCCTGTTTACATGCTGAAATTTGATATGGGCCAACTCCTTTCGTATTAAGACATATATCTGCTCCACCTGGTATCCATGTATATGAAGGTTGTGTACATTCCACATAAATTTCCATTCCCGGGGGACAAAAAGGATACTTACACTTGAGCGTCACCCATTCAGCGCCAGGATCCATCGTAACAAAAAATTGAAAACAATCTAGATTTCCGGGTACACCGCAGCACTGGCAATTTCTTATTATTGTATCAGGGGCGCACCACAAACTATCAGGATTTCCTGTAAAGTCAACATTGAGAGTAGGTACATCCATATGGCAGAAATTGGGAGGATAATTGGGATCAGGATTTGTAATATCACAACCACCGCTTGCGCCATAAGCGTGATAATTGCATATAATTAAGAATAATACTAAATATGAAGGAATAATGCTATTCTTTAAATTTTTCATGCTTTCAATTTATTATTTAACGATTACAATTTTCTCCCTTGCAACTATCACCCCGTCTGCTGCCAACTGCATAAAGTACACTCCTGTTTCTATATCATTTATACGAATGGTCAATGAATTTTGTTTTTGATTGGCCGGATAATCTTTAACTTTTCTGCCTATGAAATTGTATAAAGATATAAAACATTTCTTTGTATTTGCAGGTAGATCATAAAGAATAGTAATTGATTGATTTGCCGGATTTGGATAGATTTTCATTAGTACACCGTAACTTGTTTGTGATAAAGTACCGGTAAGTATTACAGTAATCGTATCTGTTACAGTATCTTTCTCGACTTCCTCACATCCTTTGGCAATTAAAGTTACAACATATTTACCTGTATCAGGGTAAATATGAGTAGGATTGACTGCTGTACTGCTATCACCATCACCAAAATACCACAAGTATTCTGTTGCATACTGGCTTAGATTTGTAAAAGTAAAACCAGCTATAATAGTATCAAGGTTATAAGTAAAACCAGCCTGAGCAGAAGGAGTGATCGTATCATACCCCATACAATCTGTCTTCACTAACCACACATCATTCTTTGTGACAGTCTTATTATTGATCACCATACCACACATCACAAAACCACCATCGTATGTGAGATCCATGCCGTAAAAGTAATGATCGGTGCTGTCGCTGGTGTAGTAATCATACGTTCTTGACCATAAGCTGTCTCCGCTGGGGCTTATTTTCATTATAAATCCTACCGGCTTGTTCCTTGTACCACTGTAATCAAGCGTGTTTCCACAAGCAATATAACTTCCATCAGGTAATATTTTTACTTTTGTAAATTCATCATATTCCGGTCCTTTTCCAAAAGTGCGTTCCCATTCAATATTACCGGTACTGTCAGTTTTTACGATGTACGCTTCATAATTATCCGTACTTACCTCCGAAGCGCCTACTAATACATAACCTCCGTCATTAGTTGTTACTACCGAATTTCCATAATCACGCATACTGTCACCAAAAGTTTTTTGCCATTGAAAATTACCGGCACTGTCTGTTTTGATCAAATACAGATCATAGGGGCCTAAACCAAAGCTAAAAGTTGTACCCCCTAAAATATATCCCCTGTCACTGGTAAAATCTATTGATCTTATTAAATCATAATCAACACCTCCATAAATTTGTTCCCATTGCATTATTCCTGAACTATCGGTTTTTACTAAATAGACATCAGAATCAGTGCTGTTTCCACTACTATCTATATTATATCTCCAACCTACAAAAATGAATCCTTGATCTTGATTTTGTTTGATATCATAACATCCTTCACTATTAGTAAAAAGCCCGTATTTTTGTTCCCAAATCTTATTGCCGTAATTGTCTAATTTTATTAAAAAAGCATCTGATTTCATTTGGCTAATATCAGCTGTTACTCCCCCTACAAGAATATTCTCATCATCTACCTGTAATCCATTATATATAATATCCCCCCCTCCTATTCCTAAATCATATACTATTGACCATAAAGTATCACCAATAGAATTAACTTTTAAAATATACATTTCAAGAGCATTTGAAGTAGTACCAACAACAATATAACTACTATCTGTTGTTTGGATAACCGAATTGGCTCTGGATGGAGAATTATTGGTATTATATTTTTGATTAAAAACTATTTGTGAGCAGCAAAGTTGAGATACTATGCAACTAATAAGTAAGAAACTATATGGAAGATAATTTTTCATAAAAATAAATTGTTATTAATTTTTAATCAGAATTACTTTACAATAGTTATCTTCCCATTTCTTATAATTTCATTGTTTATTGTATATTTATAAATGTATAAACCACTTTTAAGTAATTTAGTATTTAGCGCTGTTTGATTTGTTCCCTGGTTGAGTTTAATTTTTTGCACAATCCTACCAAAAATATCATATATCAGCACTTCTGCATTTTCTTCGCTATTCATTTGCATGGTGATTATCCAGGCAATCTCATTGGCAGGGTTTGGGATTATTTGAATTAACTTATCTTCTGTCTGTGTTTCTAATTCTTCGCGGATACTTTCATTATCCCCATCTTTATGCAATCTGGCAATATTGTTGTTACCTTTCTTAATAAGGTGATAAAATTGCCCGCCTTCCACTTTTGCAAGTATCAGTTCAGCATCTGCAGATACTTTCACTTTCGCCTTGCATACTTCCCTTACCCTTTGTATTTGTATGGTATCCAATTCAGTAATGGTTTTGCCTGTTGAATCTTTTGTAAGTATGGATTTACCCTGCTCACCTGCTTCAATAAAAGTGAACGTCAGTTTAGAAAAGTTTTGATTTTCTTTCCAATTATGGGCATGACTGGTACTATCCAGAAAGATTGAATCTTTATTGGTGATCCACATCACAGTATCGAGCATTAACCTTGCATTTATAAAATCCTTATCAGCATAGTATAGCCGGGCAAGTGTTTTTTTTGATTCTGCAAGGGGTGATCCATGCAGGTATGTTTTCAGTTCAGGTACCCTGGCACATTTTGGCAGCTCCCTGATCAGTTCATTCTCCAGTAAAATGGCTTCACCTTCATGCCAGGTAATTTGTTTTTTCAATTCTTCTTCCTTAGGATATAGAGGCGCATTGTATTGAGCATTTTCAATATCCTGCATAACAGTGACAGGCAATGGAGGAATTTTGTTTCTAAGCTCATTCATAATATCTTCATTTAGCGGAGCATTGGGTATCAATACATCTTTGAGCATACCCGGTGGCAACGGGGGCCTTCTGGTAATAACTGTTTTGATCACTTCATCTGAAAGTGGTAATGAATTTAGCAGCCTGTTTCTTAAATTAATTGCTGAAACAGCGGGTGTTTGGTCAATATATTGTAACAATGCCTTTTTATCCCCGCCATCTCTTAATTGTATCAGGTCAAGCAATCTCTTTCGGTAGTCTTCCAAAGCAGCCAGGTGTTTAGCGATAAGGTCTTTAATGTCCGTTACCCATTGGTCAAAACCGCTTCCACATCCTCCCGGGTTTACTTTTCCCTGTGTAGGATCGTCACATGAGGTAATTGTTTTATCCTGGCAATTGGTTACCAGGAAGAATGATTTCCAGGCAGGTGTGCTGCAATCAGGAACAGTTGTTGGAAAATTATCCTTATCTAATGGATTCGCATAATAAGCAAACCCTACATTAGTAAAGATATCCCTTTCAGTACTTGGCGGGCATGAGTACATCCATTGATTACCGGCAGCTTGAGAGGGATCGGTAACACAATTTGCACCGCCTTGCTGTTTTAAAGAACCATCAAATACATACCATGCTGTGTGTCCATGAGGCCCACCATTAATTCCGAACTTATTGCATCTTATCTTGAGGTTCTGGTTATCTCCCTGGGTATGCACTGCAAAATCGGTTTTTTCAAAATCATTATCAAAAAAACGTCCGCCTTGTGCACCTGAGTTTTCAATGGCTATTCCATGCGAACCGGCAGTTAAAGGGCTGCTGCTTGAAACAGTAACACCGCTAAAAGTGTTGCCATCAACAATAAATCCGCTGGAGCTCACCAAAAAGACACCATAGGTATGATCGCCCAGCGCATCGGCATTGGGGATATTGGTAAAGGTGTTATTTGTGATTTCATCGGAAGTACCCCCCTGTATATAAATACTTCGTTGTACGTTATTAAAAGTGCTGCCGTCAATTATTACCTGTCTTGAAATAGAGTTAAAAAGATCTGATTTTATGGCATAGGTTAAACCATCAAAGGTGTTGCCGGTTGAACTTGATACCATATTAAAGCCAGCGCTTTCTCCTTTTATAGCAATTCCTCTTTCATCAGGTAGATATGCAGTAGCGTCAACAGTAAAGGTATTATCGGTAAATGTGATTCCATAGGTATCGATAAGATGAACAAAAACAATCTTTTCTGTAGCAAAAGGATTATACTCATAAGGTGAAGCAGCATCATATTGAAAATTACAATTATTAAAGTAACTTACCCGCTCAAAGTCAGGGTAATTATTCATTTTTACTGCTAATCTATTATTGATAAAATCAGAATTATTTATTCTAACAATACCGCCGGATGAAGGACGAAATTTAGCATTAATAAGCGGTCTGATCCCGCAAAGAATCCCAATTTGAGCATTTTCAATGGAAGATTGATTCATTTCCAATACTCCTTGATCGGCATCATTTTGTGGAAGTGTTTCATCACCTCTAACTTCTATGCCATCCCATATACCTCCACCGCATCCGGTTAAGGTATCATAATTTGATATTAATTTACCTCCGGGTTTGATCACTATTCTTGCCCTGTCATAATCATTGCCCAGTTCATTGATCACATCATAAGAAAATTCAAAATCAGCCCATCCCATATGTAATACGCCACCACTATCTATAATTACTTCACCCAAAACTTTGAATGAGCCGAATTGCCAGTATACAATAGTGTCAATAACCGGATTTACAAAATCAAAGACAGGTAGTGAAACCAAAACAGTATCATAATCTACACATTCTGTAGTAGTATCAGTTACGGTCAATAAATATGCTGTAGTACTATCAGGTGATGCAATGGGTTGAGCGATCGTTGAATCATTTAAACCAGCAGCCGGTGACCAGGCAAATAAAAATGTGCTATCAAATGGCTGTGTACCAATAGTAATGCTATCTCCTCGGCAAATAGTAATATCAGGGCCGGCACCAGCAACAGGATTTCCTACTGTTATCAATATACTGGCAAAATTTATGCAGCTTTTAGCAGTATCTGTCACAGTTAAGATATATGAGGTAGTTATAGATGGAAATGCTGTAGGATTTGGTATTGTGGCATTATCTAATCCTGTCACCGGTGACCAACTATATAATAAGGTAGTATCAACTACTTGGGGACCAATAATAATGCTATCGCCACAAAGTATATTCGTATCAGGTCCGGCATCAGCTATTGGTAATGGATTTACTGTTATTATTACCGTATCAGAATCTATGCAGCCCGTAGCGGTGTCGGTTACTGTTAATACATATTGTGTGGTAAAAACCGGGAAAGCAATGGGGTTTGCTAAGGTTGTATCATTTAAGCCTGAAGATGGAGACCATGCATATAATGATGTGGTATCTGCAGTCTGGGCGCTGAAAGTAACACTATCTCCACAAAAAATAGTTGTATCTGTGCCTGCATGTGCTATTGGCTGTGGTGCAAGCTTGACTGTATCAGTAGCAGTAATGATGCAGCCATTTGAATCAGTGACTGTTACGGAATACACACCTGCTGATAAACTATCAGCAATAGAATCTGTTTGTGCTAATGGGTCATCCCATAAGAAAGTATATGGTAGTGTCCCTCCTATTACTGTTGCTGTTGCTGTTCCGTTAGCAGATCCGATGCAAACTTCATCAGTAGTAAAAATAGAGATTGTTAAAGTAGTATCGTCATTAAAAACTGTATCTTTTGCAAAAGTAATGCAAAAATTAGTATCAACTACAACTACTTGATAAATTCCGGCAGCTAAGCCAGTTGCTGTTGCTGAGAATTGAGGAGGCGTTGTAAACCATTTATAAAAAAAATACGGAGGCGTACCTCCTGTAGCAATAACAGTGGCTGTTCCATTGCTTACACCGTTACATAAAGCATTGGTTGTGGTAGTTGATAAGATCACGGGTGTCGGCTCATTGATTGTTACAATGGCACTGTCATAGCAACCATTGTCATCTATCACATAACCAACATAGGTTCCGGCAGTCAGCCCTGTTGCTGGATTTGTTGCAGCTATTAGTTGTGTGAATGGAAAATCCCACCATTGATAGGAATAGGGTGGAGTACCTCCTGTGCCTGCTATAGTAGCTGTACCATCACTACCTCCATTACATGAAACATCTGTTGCTGATGATGATGTTACAATCAACACGGGTGGATCAATTAGTGTAGCACTGTCAGTTGCGGTACAGCCATTTGCATCGGTTACAATAACAGTATAGGACCCGGCTCCTAACGGGAATACTGTTTGTGAAGTTTCACCGGTACTCCATAAAAAAGTATATTCAGGATTGCCCCCGGTAACAGCTATTTGGGCAAAGCCATCAATACTGCCGTTACAAAAGGGATCTTGTGCAAACATTGTAATTGTGATAGCAGGTGGTTCATTTATTGTTACACTGTCAGTTACCATAATACCGTTTGTATCTGTTACAGTAATGCTATAATTACCAGCTGCCAAACCAGTTGCCGTATCATTTGTTTGACCATTACTCCATAAATAGGTATAAGGTGGGGTTCCGCCACATGCTATTACTGTAGCAGTACCGTTGCTGTCTCCAATACATAAAACATGTGTTGGAGATATTTTCACTCTTACCTGAGATAGATCAAAAACACCTCCTGAAATGATCATGGAGAATGCTTGCGGGTTTACTCCCTGTAAAGTCGCTTTATGTGTAACCTTAACAATATATGTTCCAGACGTAGGTGTACTCAAATATACTTGTTCTACATTATCCCGGAAATTATCTTGTGTTGTATCTGCCGGGATTGAAGAATTTGTTGGATCTAAGGTCCAAGGGTAAAAAATCTGTCCGTCAGATTGACGGATGATACGCAGGTCAAGGTCGTTAACCAGCATAAGATCAGGAGGGTTGAGTGTATCTGCAACCGGAGTTCCTGCAGGATCATTCCACACGATAGTAGCTTTTATAAATTGTTGTGAGGTGTCATAATCAAAAGTGAATGTAAAAGTATCATTATTATTTAATATCAATTCCTGTATATTTTTGAAGCAATTAGAAGAGTCCAGTGTGATCAAATTAGCAGCTTTTTCTGTATTTAATAAGCCCCAGCCATGCTGATAATCAGGACCATTTGCTGAACCGGCTTCATCAGCCGTATGAATGACCAATGCTTTTAGCGTTGCGGATTTCATAAATGAGCCGGCATAAGTATTGGAATAGTGTTGCTGGAGAAGGGCTAATGAACCGGTAACGCTGGCTGAAGCCATTGAAGTACCTGTTTTATCTTGGTAAGCAGTTGCGTAAGGGAAAAAATATGAAGAGGAATATAGAGCCGTAGCATTAGCAACTAAATCCGGTTTAATCCTGCCATCATCAGTAGGCCCCCAACTACTTTTAGTATACATAACAACATCAGAAGGGCTAGAATAACCACTAATAATATCATCAATACCACCAACCGTTAAAACATTTTTAGCAATACCAGGACCATCTGGAATACAATCATAGCCATCTGATCCTCCATTATTTTCCTGAGTTGCTGTTTGAGTACCACTACAAATATATGTATTTCCTATACCAGGACCATCACCTCTGTAATTTCCTGCTGCCTGAACAATAAGATAATATGGAGCATTAAAAGCAAGTTCATCCCAATTACGAGTTTCCTGAGAGTAAAAACCAAATTTATAATCTTCGTTGGGATCAACAACAGGATCGCCAAACCATTTCCACGTACAACCATCAATATTTGCTACCCATCCATTAATATTTCCATAAGAATGATTGGATAGTAAGTATCCTGAAATTGCAAAATCTGTCATTTCACTTAAATCCGAATACCAATCATAGGTGTGCAATATAGCTCCTGAAGCCATGCCTCGGGCAAGTGGATCAACTCCTTTAGCTATCATTGTACCTGCCACGTGGGTAGCATGTTGCCTCCAGTTGAGTGGTACACTACCCCAAGGGTCTTTTGCAATCACATTTCCGATTAATTCTTGATGGTTAGCATACGGAATTGCAGCATCCCATTCTCCAATTATTACTCCAGATCCATCCAAATTTAAACCAGCATTTCCTCCTGTCCAAACTTCGTTTGTTGAAACGGTTTGAGCGGCATTTACATTAAAAGTTACATAATAAATTGGCCTACCATCCCTTATTCTCATAATTTCAAAAGCACCTCCATCTGGCAGTGTGTCTCTTACAGGAGCACCATTATCTATTGCCCATTGCTCAGCTTCGGCTTTTTGTTGCGTAGCTAAACTATCCCAAAATATAGCTAATGGATTAAGAACCGTTACATTTGTTGCTGTCAGAATTTGTTGTCTTTGGGATTGTGTTTGACTAAAAACAGTAGATGAAAATAATACGCCAAAACTAATTAAGATAGCTCTGACGCAAGAGATTTTAATGTTGTGTATAAGTTTCATGTCTTTTATATGTTTAAGTGTTGAGTCCACTCCGAAAAGTCACTCAAAAGTTTAATGGTACAAACACCACGTATAAGGTTGTTGGCAAACATTTAACATGACAGCTAATTTATTTTTATTCCGAATTGTGAGAGTTATTACCTTGACTGTTTATATTTTGCGAAATTTTAGATAACATTACAAATCTGCAATGAAGATTATATTTTTAGGAGTAGGTGAAGCATTTGATGAGACGCTTCCCAACAATTCACATTTGATATTGTCTGATACCAACCTTTTATTGGATTGCGTGAAAATTAAGATCATTGTTCCGAAGCCATTGGAGGAATATTTATTGTAGTGTTCATGTGTTCATGTTTACTCTCAGGAACACATGAACACGATTAATTTTCCTTAATGAAAAAAATATTTATTATATTATCAATCATTACCTTATTTTTGCTCCTGACTATTTATCTTTTAACCAATCCGCTCATGAGTTCATCAAATAACAATAAACCGAAAATACCTGTAAACAAAGATCGCCTTTATGCTGATGTAAAAGCGCTTACTTCCATTGATCCGCCAAGAAATTTCAACTATATTTCTTCACTTAACCAAAGCGCTGATTATATCTTTTCTGAATTTAAAAAGCTGGGATCTGATGTAGAAGTACAAAATTATACTGTTGAAGATTCTGAATATAAAAACATCATCTGTTCGTTTGGCCCGCAAGATGCGCCACGGATCATTATTGGTGCACACTATGACGTTTGCGGTGACCAGCCCGGTGCAGATGATAATGCCAGTGGCGTTGCCGGCTTGTTAGAAACGGGCAGGATGATAAATGAATTAAAACCTCAATTAAAATATCGCATAGACCTTGTTGCATATAGTCTTGAAGAGCCTCCTTTTTTTCGTACAAAGTATATGGGAAGCGCTGTTCATGCCAGGTCTCTGGCTAAAGCCGGTGTTAAAGTAAAAGCCATGATCAGCCTGGAGATGATAGGGTTTTACAGAGATGAACCGGGGTCACAGCATTTCCCGGTATTTTTTCTTAAATGGTTTTATTCTGACAAAGCAAATTTTATTGCTGTGGTAGGCAAACTATGGCAGAGAAAAATAGTGAAGCAGATCAAAAAAAGCATGATTTTAGGTTCAAATATAGATGTGTATTCCATTAATGCTCCGGTTTTGCTTCCGGGTATTGACTTTTCAGACCACTTAAATTACTGGAACCATGGCTACCAGGCAGTCATGATCACCAATACATCGTTTTTCAGAAATCCCAACTACCATGAAGTAACAGACAAGATTGAAACTTTAAATTTTGATAAAATGGCAGAAGTGGTGAAGGGGGTTTATTGGACGGTTGTTCAATTTTAGATTTATTAAATTATCACTTGATTGATCATGATACATTATACTTTTAAAAGCCGGGTGAACCCTCAAGCTATTTTCATCGTTCTTTGTTTACTTTTGTACGTGAGGGTTTCATTTTGTCAACATAAAAAAGATGAATTGTTAAAAGCTGTTCAAATTAACTTTGAACAATTAAATAAAGTAAGAAAATTTCCACAAATATATGCCTTTAAATATTTTATACCGGCATTATTATGGAAGCTGCCTAAAAGATCCTTAACCTGGGATACTACTTTAGCCAGGTTGGCACAGATGAAAGCAGAAGATATGGCTGCAAAAAACTATTTTGATCATATTGATAAAAATGGCAAAGGCATGAATACGGTTCTGTGGCAGGCAGGTTATCCTTTGCCTGAATATGACAAGAAGGGGTTTATTTATGAAAAAGACCCCAAAGCCAATAATGTAGAATCAATTTCAGCATATAGTGAATCTCCGGACAAATTCATAAAAGACCTGATCAAAGATAAAGGTGAATGGTCAAAAGGACATAGAAAGCACTTGTTAGGAATAGGAAGATTTGATCGCCAGCATACCCATGCCGGCATCGGAATAGCCTGGAACCCCCAATCAGAATATGGGTACTATTGCTCTGTGTTGATAGTGCACAAATTGCAGTAGTACCTAATTTCATAAATACTCTTTATTATGAAACTTAGTAGTAGGTTTACTAACCCTCAGATGGCATAGGTTTTGGAGGGTTAGTAAACCTAATTTCCGATATCCAATACTCAAAAAAAATCTGCTGTGTATTTTAAAAATTACGCTTAATTAAATGTGTGATTAATTTTATAGGTATATGCGTTTAGGTCGCACAAGATTTATACTTTTGAATATGTATGAGTGACTAACCACGCCATTTATGGCGTGGACATTAAAGAATAAAACTGACAGGGCTTTAGCCCAATTATGCTAAAAACGGGCTAAAGCCCAGGGTTTGTATAGTTTGATTATCTCCGCCATAAATGGCGGAGTTAGTCAGCCATAAATAGACACAATCTTCAATTTGTTTATAAAAAGGATGGTAGAGAATGAGTAAAAGCCAACAAACTCTTTCAATTTTATTATCATTATCAAATTTTCTCCCAAAATTTACCCATTAAATAAAAACTATCCCTACATTTGAAACTTTTAACTTTGGAAATTTTCGACTTTTTGTAATCATGAAAAATTATTGCTCAAAACCCGGTTACCAGCGCCAGTATTTGCGTGCTCAAAAAACAGGATCCCGGATATGGTCTGTCCCGACAAAGCCGGGAGGTCTTTGTAAAATTGCCCTTTTATGCTGCTTGTTTTTATTGCCTAATTACTCAAATGCCCAGGTGAAACAATCCTCAGGCAAATATGAGCTGTTATTAAAATCGGCTTCTGTGATGCCAGAGGAAAACCTCCGGGATTTTATTAATGAGCCTGATATTAAAGCAGGGGAAAAGTTTGAAGGGCGGTATTTCAAATTCATTCAATTTTATGAAATACCAAACCGGGATGATCGTGAAGAAATAGAAAGTATGGGGATCCAATTATTAAATTATATACCACATAATACTTATGCTGCATCCATTCCTGAAAATTTTGATCCCGGATCGTTACAAGAGCTCAATGTAAGAAGTGTGATCAGTATTGAAGCGGACTATAAAATAGATAACCGGCTGAAAACGCTGCCCTACCCAGACTGGGCGTTATATGGTGATAATAGCATAGATATAGTTGTTCAATATTATAAAAACATAGATCCCACCAAAGCAAAAAAATTATTAATTGAACGTGGTATCAAGATTATAAGCGCCTATGATTATTTGTATCTTGTCACGATCAGGGTAAATATTTCAGAGATTGAAAGCATAGCCTCCCTGCCTTTTATCTCATGGGTTGAACCCATTGCATCTCCTTCGGTTCCTGATGATACAAAAGGAAGAACCCTTCACAGGGCAAATGTATTAGACTCTGATCATGCTTTGGGAAGACATTATGACGGAACAGGGGTTAGTTGTGCGCTTGGCGATGATGGCCCCATTGGCCCTCATATTGACTACCAGGGCAGGGTAGATCAATCAAATACTACAGCCAATACCGGCAATCATGGCGATATGACTTCCGGGATTATGATGGGTGCAGGCAATATAGACCCAACTATCAAGGGGATGGCTGCTGGCGCTTTTTTATACGTGTATGATATCTCCGGCTACAACCATATTCTTGATGCTCCAAGTAACCTCACAAATTTTGGGGTAGTGATTACCTCTACATCCTACAGCCAGGGTTGTAATGCTGGCTATACAACAAATGCCAGTTCGGGTGACCAGATGATCAGGCAAAATCCTTCGTTAATCCATGTTTTCTCAGGTGGTAATAGCGGCAACAGTGATTGCGGGTATGGAGCAGGTACGGGTTGGGGGAATATTACGGGTGGTTATAAGCAGGGTAAGAATGTGATCGCCTGTGGAAATCTTAATGATAAGGATGCTCTTGTAAGCAGCAGCAGCAGGGGCCCTGCTGATGATGGCAGAATTAAGCCCGATATTTGTGCCAATGGTGTTGGCCAACTATCAACCGATGATCCCAATACTTACCAGGTTGGAGGAGGCACTTCTGCGGCAGCGCCCGGAATTGCAGGTGTTCTGGCTCAATTATACCAGGCTTACCGTGAGCTCAATTCCGGTGCAGATCCTGAATCACCGTTACTAAAAGCCTGTTTATTAAATACGGCTGAAGACCTCGGAAATCCTGGCCCTGACTTTTCATTCGGCTGGGGAAGGGTTAATGCATTCAGGGCTGTGAAAACACTGGAAGATAACCGGTACCTGGATTCTGCAATAAGCCAGGGAGGCGCCAATACCCATAATTTAACCGTCCCGGCAGGCGCCAAGCAATTGAGAGTAATGCTTTACTGGCTGGATTATGAAGGAGCGCCTGCCGCTGCGAAAGCATTGGTCAATGACCTGAATATGCAGGTCACCGACCCTTCCGCTGTGGTTTATGATCCCTGGGTATTGGATCCCACTCCTAATCCTGTTAACTTAAATTTAAATGCTGTCAGAGCAGTGGATGATCTGAATAACATGGAACAGGTGACCATTGACAACCCGCCAGCAGGTAGCTATACTATTACGGTAAATGGATTCCAGGTGCCGCAAGGCCCTCAAAAGTATTATATCGTTTATGAATTTCCTGATGATGATGTTACGCTTACTTATCCAATTGGTGGTGAAGGTTTTGTACCGGGAGAGACAGAATTATTACGCTGGGATGCTTATGGATCTATCCTGACTTTTTTGTTAGAATACTCCATTAACAATGGCGCCAGTTGGATTACTATAGGTTCAGTCAGTGCAGCACAAAGATATTATGACTGGACAGTGCCTGGTGTCCTTACCGGAGAGGCATTGGTCAGGGTTACCAGGGGGGCTTTCAGTGATGTGAGCGATACTACTTTTTCAATCATTGGTGTGCCTCAAAACCTGGCAATAGACTGGGCATGCCCTGATACTATACAACTAAACTGGGACACTGTAACCGGTGCCACAGGTTATGAAATAAGCATGCTGGGCAGTATGTATATGGATTCGATCGGCACCACGAGCGCTGACTCCATTGTGGTTTACGGTATCAACCCGCTTTTAGAATATTGGTTTAGTGTAAAAGCCTTAGCTCCAGCCAATGCCAGAGGAAGACGAGCCATTGCCATACAAAAAAATCCGGGAACCTTCAACTGTGCCATACCCATTGACGCAGCCCTCACTGAGATCATCAATCCAACAGGTGGAACATTACAGGGTTGCCAGGATTACTCATCTGTGACCGTCTCAATTCGGTTGAACAATTACGGCATTGATACTATTTCAACTATTCCATTGCACTACCAGGTCAATGGCGGGCCGGTGGTAAATGATACTTTTCCGGATACCCTTGCACCGGGCAGTTCTGCAGTACATAATTTCTTATCTGCCGAAAATTTTTCAGTACCAGGTAATTATAATATATCTGCGTGGGCAGATTATCCTTCAGATGGAAATGCTTATAATGATACGAGCAAGACGATGATTGAGGTAGTTACGGGTACGCTCGTTGGCCTTCCCTGGTCTGAAGATTTTGAAACCTTTGCTCTTTGTGCAACTACGGCTGATTGTGAAATTACTACCTGTAACCTTGTTAATGGATGGATCAATGATGTAAACCTGGTTTTTGATGATATTGAGTGGAGAACTGACGATGGAGGTACGTTTTCAAGTAATACCGGGCCTACTATTGACCACGCACCCGGCACTTCTACCGGTAACTATCTCTACCTGGAAGCTTCAGGAAGCTGTAATACCAGATCAGCACATCTGATCACACCCTGTATTGACCTGACCGCTGCAACCCTGCCGGAGCTCAGCTTTTGGTATCACATGTATGGCGCTGATATGGGGGAATTGCATGTTGATATCCTGCAGGGAGGTACGTGGAGCAATGATATTATGATCCCGGTTTCAGGTGACCAGGGAGATAGCTGGAAAGAGGCAAAGGTGAACCTTGTGCCTTACACAGGGCAGATCATTAATATTCGTTTTCGTGGAATCACCGGATCAGGTTACCAAAGCGATATGGCAATTGATGATATTTCCATAATAGAATCAACGCTTGCTCCGGTTGCTGATTTTGTTGCTGATAAAACTTTTATTTGCAGTGGGGAAACAGTGATATTCAGCGACCTGAGTGTGAATGTACCGAACGCCTGGTCATGGGTTATTTCGCCTGGTACTATAAACTTTGTAAACGGAACCTCGGCAAATTCACAAAATCCCCAGGTGGAATTTGTAACCACTGGAGCTTATGATGTAACGCTTATAGTTATCAATACTTTCGGAAATGATACACTCACCAGGTCTTCATATATAAAAGCAGGTATAGGGCCATCTTCTGCATTTGTGGAAGATTTTGAATCTTTTGAACCTTGCGCTACCTCATTCAGTTGTAGCCAAAATATTATATGTGACCTCTCAAAGGGTTGGGTCAATGAAGAAAACCTGGTAATTGATGATCTGGATTGGAGGGTTGATGAAGGGGGAACAGCTTCAAGTAATACAGGTCCATCTACTGATCACGCACCCGGCACTATTTCCGGAAACTATATTTATGTAGAAGCCTCTGGCACCGCAGGTTGTAATGAGAATAAAACAGCACTTCTGGTAACACCATGCATAGACCTGAGTGGTTCAGTTCAACCACAACTCAGCTTTTGGTACCATATGTATGGCGCCAGTATGGGGGAATTGCACCTGGATATCCTGGATTCAGGTATATGGACCAACGATATTATGATACCTCTTATCGGTAACAAGGGAAATAGCTGGCAGCAGGCATTGGTTGATCTTACCGTTTACACCGGGCAGATGACCAACCTGCGTTTCCGGGGGATTACCGGTTTGGGTATAACCAGCGACATGGCCATTGATGATATTGTAATATTTGAAGGACAAGCGCCACCGATCCCTAATTTTATTGCCGATAATACCAATACCTGTATTGGCAAGACGGTTACCTTCACTGACGTGAGTTTGAATGCACCTAATTCCTGGTCATGGAGCTTCTCGCCCGGCACTGTGAACTTTGTAAACGCAACAACTGCCAATTCACAAAATCCACAGGTGCAGTTCACCGCTTCAGGTTTTTATGATGTTACGCTTACAACTTCCAATGCATACGGTAGTAACCCTGTTACCAAAACCTCTTATATCATAGTAGATATAGGGGCAACGATCCCGTTTGCGGAGGGCTTTGAAAGCGGCATCTTCCCGCCTGTTGAATGGAATATTGTTGATCCGGGTGGATCGAGAACCTGGGATGTGAGAACCAATGTTACAGGCAGTGATGGCGCTTTTACTACAACAGCATATATCAACAACTTCTCTTACAACAATACCGGTGCAGAAGATGAGCTGATCATTGAACCTGTAGATCTGACAGGTATGTCTTCTGCAATGATGACTTTTGATATAGCTTATGCAGCCTATAGTTCTACATTATTTGATGGCCTGCGCATTGATATATCCACAGATTGCGGGGTTACATATACCCCAACAGGTTATAATAAGTTTGGCCCTGCTCTTGAAACGGCACCGCCTACCACCAGTAGTTGGTTTCCTTCTGGTCCGAGCGAGTGGCGCAATGATACGGTTGATCTTTCTGCTTATATTAATACTATTGTAAGAATCAAATTCGTTAACATCAACGGCTATGGCAATAACCTTTTTATTGATAATGTAAATTTAGATCTTCCATCACTCTTTGTATCCATCTCATCACCAGCCGGTGCCACCTGTAACGGTGGTTGTGACGGATGGGCAGTTGCAACTGTTACAGGAGATTTTCCACCTTATACATATCTATGGAATGATAGTTTAGCACAAACCAACGATACGGCAACAGGTCTTTGTCCAGGCGTGTATTCAGTAATGGTAGTTGATTCGATATCAGATACTGTGTCAGCAACGGTTACTATTTCAGAACCTGCTGCTCTTTCCGGAATTATTTCAACTACCCTGGAATCATGTGCTGGTTGTAATGATGGCACAATTTCAGTGGTTGCCAGCGGTGAATCCGGTAATTACACTTACTTATGGGATGATCCGGCTAATCAAACTACAGCCACGGCTGATAGCCTCACAGCGGGTGTTTACAGTGTAACTGTTACAGACACTGTTTGTGGTACCAGTATTGTTCTCACAGATACCATAGAAGTTGCCCCACTCTCTTTATCAATCTCAACATCAGCCGATGCTACCTGTAACGGTGGGTGCGATGGATGGGCAGTTGCAAGTGTTACAGGAGGTTTTCCACCATATACATACCTATGGGATGATAGTACAGCACAAACTAATGATACGGCAACGGGTCTTTGTGCTGGCGTTTATTCAGTAGAGGTAATGGATACTACATCAGATACTTTATCAGCAATGGTCATTATTGCAGAACCTGCCGCTCTTTCCGGAATTATTTCAACTACCCTGGAATCATGTGCCGGTTGTAATGATGGCACAATTTCCGTGGTCGCCAGCGGTGAATCCGGTAATTACACTTACTTATGGGATGACCCGGCTAATCAATCAACAGCTACTGCCGACAGCCTCACGGCCGGTGTTTACAGTGTAACTATTACAGACACTGTTTGTGGTACCAGTATTGTTCTCACAGATACCATAGAAGTTGCTCCACTCTCTGTATCCATCTCATCATCAGCCGGTGCTACCTGTAACGGTGGTTGTGACGGATGGGCAGTTGTAACTGTTTCAGGAGGTTTTCCACCTTATACATATTTATGGAATGATAGTTTAGTGCTAACCAACGATACGGCAACAGATCTTTGTGCTGGCGTTAATTTAGTAGCAGTAATAGATACTACATCAGATACTTTATCAGCAACGGTTACTATTGCACAACCTGCTGCTCTTTCCGGAATTATTTCAACTACCCTGGAATCATGTGCCGGTTGTAATGATGGTTCGATCTCTGTAACGGTAAGCGGTGAATCCGGTAATTACACTTACTTATGGGATGACCCGGCTAATCAATCAACAGCTACTGCCGACAGCCTCAC